>JAHZLQ010000063.1 GCA_022599775.1 Gammaproteobacteria bacterium | reverse complement strand
GAGCAATCTCAGCGTTCGTCTGCCCGACGGGAGTACGTTGGCGGTGCCCCGTGGCTCGACCGTCCTTTCGGTTGCCGAGAGCATCGGCCCCGGTCTCGCCAAGGCGGCCGTGGCCGGTCGCGCCCTTCGCGGGCGCGTGGATTGAAACAGGTATTGACGAGCATCCTTGCTGGCCGCGCACGCGTCGCGCCCTTCGCGGGCGCGTGGATTGAAACAGCCCCCCGTCGCCGGACATGTCACCCGCCGCACGTCGCGCCCTTGGCGGGCGCGTGGATTGAAACAATGCGGACGCGCCACCGGGCGGGTCCGTGCTGGATGTCGCGCCCTTCGCGGGCGCGTGGATCGAACCTGGCAAATGCCGGCCATACAGGCGGTGTGGACTCCCTGCGCAAGCTGCGCGGAAGAAGCCGCATTGAAATAGCGCACCGCGTGATGCGCGTTCACTGTCATACGGGCTGATCAGAGGCGTAAGGATGCCGCCGCCGGAGCATCGCGCTCGGCATTCGAGCCTCAATCAACCAGAATGTCAGCAATGAATATGGATTCTGTGCTTCCGGAAGCTGTGGTCCAGCGTGCACGCAGCGCAAGTCGCTTCCTCGACGACTTGCTGAACCGATTCCCGGAGTGGCTGGGCGCTCCGGATTTTTCGGTGCCTCGTAGCGCGGGAGACATCGCTACTCTGATCCAAGCAAGTTGTTCGGCATTGTCTGTGGATTCGGAACTGATGCAGGCCTTGCGGCAACAGCGGCAGCGCGAAATGGCGCGCATTGCCTTGCGTGAGCTTGCGGGTTTGGCTGATTTCGATGAAACCCTGCGTGATCTTTCCGATCTGGCGGATGCCTGCTGTGCGGTCGCGGTGGACAAGGCCAGCGCTTCCTTGTTCGAGCGCTATGGTGTGCCGCGCGATGCGCAGGGTAGGGCGGTGCGGCCCGTCGTGCTGGGCATGGGCAAGCTCGGTGGCCGGGAGCTGAATTTTTCGTCCGACATCGATTTGATCGTGGCCTACACGGCGCGCGGCCAGACCGATGGCCAGCGCCCGACCGAGAACGAGCAGTTCTTCGCGCGCTTGGTGCAGGCGATGACGCGACTGCTGTCCGCGCGCACCGAGCATGGTTTCGTGTTCCGGGTGGATCTGATGTTGAGGCCGTTTGGAGCCAGCGGGCCTCCGGCGGTGTCGTTTACTGCTGCGGAGCAGTATTACCAGGAGCATGGCCGGGAGTGGGAACGCTATGCGCTGATCAAGGCGCGGCCGGTTGCGGGTGATCTGGCGGCGGGGCACGAACTGCTGAAGCGCCTGCAGCCTTTCGTCTATCGACGCTACCTGGACTTCACAGCCATCGGCAGCCTGCGCGAACTCAAGCGGCGCATTCGCGACGATGTGGCGAATCGGGGACAGGAGGACAGCATCAAGCTCGGCGAAGGCGGCATTCGCGAGCTGGAATTCATCGTGCAGTCGTTCCAGCTGGTGCGTGGCGGCCAGGATGCGCGTCTGCAGGGCACGCGTTTTCGCCCGACTTTGAAACGGTTGGCGGAGATCGGCCTGATGGACGGGCCGACGGTGTCGCAGCTGGATCAGTGCTATCGCTTTTTGCGCCGCTTGGAAAACGCCGTACAGATGTATGCGGACCAGCAGACTCATGCTCTGCCGACGCAGGATGCGCCGCGCGCCGCCTTGCTGGTGGCGATGGGTGTCGACGACTGGGGCTCGTTGGTGAAGCAGTACGGTGAGGTCCGTGCGTTCGTGCATGCGGAGTTCGACCGGGTATTCGCAGCGCCCAGCGCCGATGCCGAGGATGCGACCTGGGATCGGGCGATGGATTCGGCGATGTCGTCGGACATGGATTCGAGCGCGTTGACGCGAGAACTGGTTCATCTGGGACTGGATGCGTCAGCAGCGGGCGCGATCGTGCCGCTGCTCCAGGCGCTGGCGTCTTCTCGTCGCGTACGTGTCTTGCCGGATGCCGCGACACAGCGCCTGCGTGCGGTCGTGGCGCGGCTGATGCAGCAATGCAGCGAGCATGCGGACCCGGTGCTGGTGGCACAACGCAGCCTGAAGGTGGTGGAGGCGATCGTCGGCCGCAGCACCTATCTGTCGCTGTTGCTGGAATCGGATACGGCGCGTTCGCAACTGGTCCGGCTTTGTGCGGCCAGCTCCTGGGTGACTGATTTCCTGGCGCAGTCGCCGGCCACGCTGGACATGCTCCTAGACGCGCGCCAGTTGTACGCACCGCCAACGCTGGAACAGATGCGCGAGGACGTCCGCGCGCGTATCGAGACGGTGGGCGACGTCGGGGACGGCGGATCGGCGGCAATGGATGCGCTGCGGCGCTATCGCCAAGAGACAATGCTGCGAATCGCGGCGGCGGATGTGATCGGTCTGTTGCCACTGGTGAAGGTGAGCGATCATCTGAGCTGGCTTGCGGAAGCCGTTTTGCAGCAGGCGCTCGAATGCGCGGAGCAAGAGATGCGCGCGCAGTACGGAATGCCGCCGGGCAGCGGGGATGCGGCCCGCATCGCGGCGATCGCCTACGGCAAGTTCGGCGGCTTCGAACTGGGCTACGGCTCCGACCTGGACCTGGTGTTTGTCTATGATGCGGAATCGTTGCAGGCTGACACGCTGGGTGGCGCGCGCAGTCTCAGCACTGCGGCCTGGTTTGTGCGCCTGGTGCAGCGTCTGATTCACTGGCTTTCCACGCTCACGCCAGCCGGGCGCTGTTACGAAGTGGATCTGGAGTTGCGACCCAGCGGACGTTCCGGCCTGGTGGTCAGCACGCTCAAGAGCTATGCCGAATATCAGCGCGACAAGGCCTGGACCTGGGAACACCAAGCGCTGACGCGCGCGCGTTTCGTGGCGGGGGACTCAGATTTGGGCGGGCGCTTCGAATCCTTGCGCAAGGACGTGATCGCAACCCCGCGTGACGCAGACAAATTGCGGCACGACGTTCTGGATATGCGCGACCGCATGCGTAGCCAGCGTGGCCGCACGCAGGCCGGACGTTGGGACATGAAGCTGGGCACCGGCGGTCTCGTGGATATCGAATTCATCACGCAGTACCTGCTGTTGCGCGAGGCGCCGCAACAGCCGGATCTGACGCGCTGGTCCGATAACTGGCGCCAGCTTGATGCGCTGTGCCAGACCGGAGTGATCGGTGCGACGGACAAGGATCGCCTCATCGAAATCTACCGGTCCTACCGGCGCGAAACCCACGCCGCCGCCTTGCAGCAGCGGGATACTACGGTGGACGAACCCCTGTGGCACGAATCGCGGCAGGAGGTGGTGCGTCTCTGGAACCGCGTGTTCGGGCTCGAAGGTGAATCCGCCCTGCGAGCCGGCTGAGGGGCGGTATGCCGTGACCCGCGTGCCCGCAGCGGGCGCGCAGCCGACAGCGCTTCTATAATAGCCGGCTTGCCGCGCCCCGCCGATTCTACGCCGTACGGGGCCAACGCCCATTCCACCGCATCACGCAGTTCACAAGAGGCCGAAATGAGTACGTTTGCCGACCGCGACGGGTTTATCTGGTACGACGGAAAACTCGTGCCCTGGCGTGAAGCCACCACCCATGTTCTGACCTACACGCTGCACTACGGTGTGGGTTGCTTCGAGGGCGTGCGTGCGTACGAAACGCCAAGCGGTACGGCGATATTCCGTCTTCAGGACCACACCAAGCGCTTGTTCGGCTCCGCCAAGATTCTCGGCATGCCGATGCCCTACAGCGAAGACGAGATCAGCGAAGCGCAGCTCGAAGTGCTGCGAGCCAACAAGTTGAGCGAGGCCTACATTCGTCCGATGGTGTTCTACGGAGCCGAGGGCATGGGCCTGCGCGCGGATGGTCTGAAGACCCACGTGATCATCGCGCCCTGGGCCTGGGGCTCGTATCTGGGCGCCGAGAACCTGCAGCGCGGCATCCGCGTGCGTACGTCTTCGTTCACACGCCATCACGTGAACTCGGCGATGTGCCGGGCCAAGGCCAATGGCAACTACATCAACTCGATGTTCGCGCTCAACGAAGTGCTGCGTGACGGCTACGACGAAGCGCTGATGCTGGACACCACCGGCCATATCGCCGAGGGCAGTGCCGAGAACATCTTCGTGGTCTACGGCAAGGCCCTGCATACGCCGGACCTGAACTCCTGCCTGGACGGCATCACGCGACGCACGGTGATGCAGCTGGCGCGCGATTTTGGCTACACGGTGACCGAGCGCCGCATCACCCGCGATGAACTCTACATCTGCGATGAGGCCTTCTTCACTGGTACCGCTGCTGAAGTCACGCCGATTCGCGAGGTCGACAACCGGCCGGTGGGCGCAGGTACGCGCGGACCGGTAACCGAGCAGTTGCAGACCGCCTACCTGAATCTGGTGAAGGGTCGCAGCGACCATTATCCGGACTGGCTCGCCTACATCTGATGTCGAGTTCCAGCGCCGGCGGCCAGGTCTCATGAGCAACAAGCTGCCGGACTTCTCGGGTGCGCGCGTGCTGGTGGTCGGCGATGTGATGCTCGACCGTTACTGGCACGGCCCCACCTCGCGGATTTCGCCCGAGGCGCCGGTGCCGGTGGTGCGTGTGCGTGATCATGAGGCGCGGCCCGGCGGTGCCGCCAACGCGGCGCTCAACGCCGCCGCGCTGGGCGTGAGGACCACCCTGCTGGGCGTTGTCGGTCGTGATGAAGCGGCGAGGCTGCTGTCCGAGCATCTGCTTGCCAGCGGGATTGACGCGCAGTTCGTGGAAACGGCCGACTGCCCGACCATCACCAAACTGCGTGTGATCTCGCGCAACCAGCAGCTGATCCGTCTGGACTTCGAGGAAGCACTGTCCGCCGTCGGCGCCTTCGACGCCGATGCGCTGCAGGCGCGTTTCCAGGCGGCCTTGCCGCAGTCGGATGTGGTGCTGTTGTCCGACTACGGCAAAGGCAGCCTGATCGGCGCCGCGGCGATGGTTGCCGCCGCGCGGGCTGCCGGCAAGCCGGTGATCATCGACCCCAAGGGCAATGACTGGACAGCCTATCGCGGCGCCAGCCTGCTTACGCCCAACCTCGGTGAATTCGAAGCCGTGGCCGGCGTGACCGCTGGCGAAGAGGATCTGTTCGGCAAAGCCCAAACCCTGTGTACGGCCCTTGATCTGGCAGCGCTGTTGGTGACTCGCAGCGAGCACGGCATGAGCCTGATCCAGCCGGACACTGCGCCGCTGACCTTGCCTACTGAAGCGCGCGAGGTCTTCGACGTGACCGGCGCCGGCGATACCGTGATCGCGGTACTGGCGGCCAGTGTCGCCGCCGGCGAGAGCTGGTCGCGGGCGGCGTATCTGGCGAATGTGGCGGCGGGCATCGTGGTCGGCAAGCTCGGTACGGCCACCGCCAGCCGCGAGGAACTCGCTGCCGCGCTGGCCGGCAAGCATCAGAATGAAGACGGTGCGGTAGTCACGCGGGCGGAACTGGCGGCGCGAATCGAGGCAGCCCGCAAAAAAGGTGAGCGTGTGGTCATGACCAACGGCTGCTTCGATCTGCTGCATGTGGGCCATCTGCGTTACCTGGAAGCGGCGCGAGCCTTGGGCGATCGTCTCGTGGTAGCCGTCAACGACGACGATTCGGTGCGCCGCCTCAAGGGGCCGACGCGCCCCCTGAATGCCTGCGACGACCGCATGCGCATGCTCGCCGGACTCAAGTGCGTGGACTGGGTTCTGCCGTTTTCCGAGGACACGCCGGCAGACCTGATCGCCGCGGTGCTGCCCGACATCCTGGTCAAGGGCGGGGACTACCGTATTGAGCAGATCGCGGGCCACGAAGCCGTGATCGCCCACGGTGGCGAGGTGCGCGTGCTCGACTTTCATGCCGGCTATTCGACCAGCTCGCTGATCGAACGCGCGCGCAAGCCCTGAGTGAGACGCTAATTGCCCGCCGGAACGTCCCGCAGGCGGAAGGTTTCCAGTTGCGCGCGCAATTCATCGGTAAAGGGCAGGGCGGCGCCATCGCTGCGCAGCACCATCACGCATTCGCAGACCGCCATGCAGTGATCGTGCTGGAACAGGGCGGAAGCCAGGCGATAGGAACTGCGCCCGATATGGGAAACACCGACGCCACACTGCAAGGGCGCGGGAAAGCGCACTTCGCGCAGATAGTTGATGGTGCTTTGCACGATGGTGATGTGGAACGGGCGCGTCTGGCTTGGATCGTAGGCGCCGATGCCGAACATCTCGATCTGCAGCGCCACGCGCCCGTCCTCGAAATGTCGCGCCAGAGCCACATTGTTGAGATGGCCGCCGATGTCCATGTCCGCGAAATGGGTATCCATCGCGCGGGTCATCGGATAGGTAGCCGCGGTTTGCAGGTGGGCGTCGGGCTTCATCGGTCGAACACCACAACCTGACGCACGCCTTCACCGCGTTCGAGCCGATCGAATGCGGCGTTGATCTCGTCCAGGCGCAGCCGATGTGTCAGCAGCCGATCCACGGGTAGCCGCCCGGCGCGATACAGGGCCACGAAGCGCGGAATGTCTCGAGATGGGACGGCCGAGCCCATGTAGGAACCCTTCACCGTGCGCTCCTCGGCGACCAGACTGAGGGCCGGCACCGAGAACCGACGGTCCGGATGTGGCAGACCGGCGGTTACCGTGGTGCCGCCGCGTCGCGTGGCGGCGTAGGCCTGTTCCAGTACGCGTTCGCTGCCCACGGTTTCCAAGGCGTGATGAACGCCGCCGGCGGTGATGCCCTTGATTTCGGCGACCACGTCGGACTCGGTGGCCAGCACGGTGTGCGTGGCGCCGAGTTCGCGCGCGAGTTCCAGTTTGGAGGGCATCACGTCGACCGCGATCACCGGATTGGCGCCGCTGGCAACCGCGCCCAGCAATGCGGCCAGTCCGACACCGCCCAAACCGAACACCGCCACGCTTTCGCCGGGCGCGACACGCGCCGTGTTCACGGCGGCGCCAACGCCGGTCACCACCGCGCAGCCGAACAGCGCGGCGATCTCCGGAGGGAGCGTGGGATCGATCTTGACTGCGGAGCGTGCCGAAACCACGGTTGCTTCGGCGAACGCGGAAACGCCCAGGTGATGTTGATAGGTGATTGCCGCATCGCCATGCCAGCGTCGCTGGCCGCTGAGCAGCGTGCCGACCGTGTTGGCGGCAGCGCCCGGCTCGCATAGTGCCGGCCGTCCGGATGCGCAGGGCGTGCAATGGCCGCAGTTCGGAACGAATGAGAACACCACGCGATCGCCACGCTCGAATCCCGGGGTCTCGGGGCCCACGTCCAGAACTTCGCCGGCCGCTTCGTGGCCCAGCACCATCGGCATCGGCCGTGGCCGCGAACCGTTGATGACCGACAGGTCCGAATGACAGAGCCCGGCGGCCAGCACCTTGACGCGCAACTCACCAATTCCCGGTTCGTCGAGTTCCAGCGTCTGCAGCTTCAGTGGTAAGGACTGAGCGTAGGGGGCCGGAAGGCCCATTTCACCGAGAACGGCAGCCGTGACTTTCATGATGTTTCCTCGGTGGCGATGGCCTCGAGCGCGGATCGCAATGCTGTGGGCAGCGGCTGCGGACGCCGCGTGTGCCGATCCACGAATACGTGCACGAACCAGCCGGTGGCCGATGGTTTGGTTTCGCCCACGCGAAACAGCGCCAGTTCGTAGCGCACGCTGCTGTTGCCGATACGCGCGACCCTGAGCCCGGCCTCGACGTCGTCCGGAAACGCGAACGCGTGCAGAAAGCGGCAGTGCGACTCCGCACAGAACCCGATGACTTGGCCTTCGTGAATATCCAAGCCGCCGTGCCGGATCAGATAGGTGTTGATGATGGTGTCGAAGAAGCCGTAGTAGTCGATGTTGTTGACGTGACCGTAGATGTCATTGTCCTTCCACCGCGTGCTGATCGTCTGTCGATAAGGGTAGCGGCTTGCGTCGTTGCTTTCGGTTTTGCTCATGTCACCCAAGTCTCGCCGAATTCGTCTTCATGATTATCGCCGGCATAAATGGTTTCGTGTCGTGGTCGCCCGGTGATCGCTCGGAATATATCTTCGGAAGATTTTACTTTTTAGGGTGATTTCAAGAGATCGAAAGTGTTCAGTGATCAGTCATACGCCTACGCTCAATATGCGGCTCATATTGCATCAATACCAGAGGCTCCAACTCCGTAGGGAACGAGCCCGAACTGCTCAGGAGAATGACATGCTCAGCTACGCAATCGCTTTTCTTATCATTGCCTTAATTGCCGGCGTCCTTGGCTTTACCGGGGTTGCGGGTACTGCGGCCTGGATTGCGAAAGTGCTGTTCGTGGTGTTCCTTATCCTGTTCGTCGTCTCCTTGATTTCCGGTCGTGGAAAGCGATTGTGAAGTGATGGAAGTTTGGATTTAGTGAGTGTTTCAAGGTGAAACCTTGAATACGCATTAATCTCTGGTTAATTCATTCTAGCTTCTGAAGATCTCGAAGGAGAACCGGAACATGAAAGACAGCTTGTTCATGCACTTACGCAAGACACTGCTGGCGGTGGGGCTGGTTTCAGCCCTCAGTCTGGCGGCTTGCTCAGGCGACGATCGAGCAGGCCAGATGTCCGATGACATGGCGGCCGACGCACCGAAGGAAAGCGAAAATCTTGGTGCGGCGGTCAGCGATACGGGCATCACTGCGAAGGTCAAGGCCCGACTGGCGTCCGACCAGCGCACTCAAGGAAAGGGCGTGAGCGTGCAGACCAACAACGGCGTGGTCACGCTCAGTGGTCAGGTCGCGACCGTGGATGTGTCGGAAGCCGCCGAGGAACTCGCGCGCAATGTTCCGGACGTGAAGGGCATCGATAACCAGATTCAGGCACCGTCCACCATCGACGAACTCGGCGATCGAGCCGAGAATGCAGCGGATCAGGCCGGAACAGCCATGTCCGACGCCATGATTACCACCAAGGTCAAGGCCAAGCTGGCGGCGGACGATATGGTCAAGGCGATGGACATCGATGTGGATACCGAAAGCGCGGAGGTCTCGCTCAGCGGTACCGTTGCCAGCGATACGGTCCGTGATCGTGCCGTCGAGCTTGCGGAATCGGTGGACGGCGTTGCCAGCGTGGACGCTGACGGCTTGATGGTGAAGTAGCGACCCAGCCCCGCGTCACCGACAGGGACCGCGCCATCGAGGCGCGGCCTTTTCATTTCCGGGTCAAGTGAATCCGCAGCATGTCGACGCCGCTCCGTCGTTTCTGACAGATCGACCACGCGCTCAGGGCTGGCCGGGATCGAACTGCGATCGCAGGTCCTGCCAGACATCCGAATAGTTCATCTGGCGAAAGGGCGCGTTCCGCGCCTGCTCGCTGCATCGGAACGGATAGCGGCTTTCGAACATGAAGGCCAGCGAGTCATCGAGGTGCTGCGGTGCCAGCGGTATCTGGCTCGCCGATTCGAAAGTATCCGCATCCGGCCCGTGGGCAGACATGCAGTTGTGCAGGCTGGACCCGCCCGGTATGAAGCCGCTGGCTTTTGCGTCATAGCGCCCCTGAACCAGCCCCATGAACTCGCTCATCACGTTGCGGTGGAACCACGGCGGCCGGAAGCTGTGCTCGGCCACCACCCAGCGTGGCGGAAAGATCACGAAATCGACGTTGGCCGTACCGGGTGTGTCGGACGGCGCCGTCAGCACCGTGAAAATCGACGGATCGGGATGATCGAAACTGACCGTATTGATGCTGTTGAAGCGTGAGAGATCGTAGCGATAGGGCACTTGGTTGCCGTGCCAGGCCACCACATCAAGTGGCGAATGATTCAGTGGCGCCGACCAGAGTCGGCCATCGACGCGGGCGACCAGTTCGAAATTGCCTGCGATATCGTCGTAGCAGGCTACGGGGGTTTCGAAATCCCGCGGATTGGCAAGGCCGTTGGCGCCGATCGGCCCCAGTTCCGGAAGCTCGAAGGCCGCGCCGAAGTTTTCGCAGACATAGCCGTGTGCGCTCCCCGCAGCCTGGGCGCGCCGCACCTGAAACTTGATACCGCGTGGCAGCACCGCGCAGTGCCCGGGCGGCACGTGCAGTTGTCCGAGTTCCGTCCGCAGCAGCAGCTCACCGCTTTGCGGGACGATCAACAGCTCCGCGTCGGCATCGTACAAGTAGCGCGACTGCATGTCCGCATTCAAGGCATAGAGATGCACGGCGCAGCCGGCCTGCGCGTCCGGTCGCCCATTCGCAGCGAAGGTGAACAAGCCATCGATGAAGTCGCAGGGTGTCTCCGGTATCGGCAGCGGGTTCCAGCGCATCGGATTCGGGTCGACCGGATCGCCGGTCAACGGCGCCGATAGCCAAGGCGTCGGCGGCAGGGGCCTGAATCGGCCCTGCACCACGGACGGCCGGATGCGGTACAGCCAGCTACGTCGGTTGTGTCGGCGTGGCGCAGTGAACGCGGTGCCGCTGAATTGTTCCGCGTACAGGCCATAAGGACAGCGCTGTGGTGAGTTCTGTCCACGCGGCAATGCGCCAGGCAGCGCTTCTGAGGCGTGTTGGTTGCCAAAACCGGTGAGGTACTGGAGTTCGGGTGCGATCATCGCCGCGCGCTCTTGTATTCGATGGCGCATAGCCTACCGTGCCGGGCGACAGCGGATGTCCGGCCTTGGAGTGATCCTCTATGCTCCAATGACTTCGGGCAGATATGGGGCAGGGTATGAATTCGGGAGGTCCGAGACGGCTTGCATCGCGGTGGGCGGCCCTGTTGTTCATGGTGATGACCTTCGGTGCGTGCTTGCCGGCAGCGATGGCGGCCGAAATCGAGTCGCTGCCGTTGGACAATGGCGAATACCGGATTCCGGGCACCCTGACCCTGCCGGGACGGTTGCAGGTCGCTTCAAGCTGTCCAGCGGTGCTGATGTTGCACGGCACCGGATCGAACAAGGATGAGGTCGGCGGCGTCTACAAGCGGCTGGCGGGCGAGCTCGCCCGTGCAGGAATCGCCTCCTTGCGAATCGACTTCGCGGGCACCGGCGACAGTTCTGTGGATTATCGCCAGTACACGCTCAGCGGCGCCACGCGTGACGCCCGTGTCGCTTTGAAGGCGCTCGGCGAGCATGTGGGAGTTGATCCGCAGCGTCTCGGTGTGCTCGGTTTCAGTCAGGGGGGATTGATCGCGCAAGTTCTGGTGGTGAAGCAGCCCGACATTCGCGCACTGGCAACCTGGTCCTCGGTGGCCAATGACGGGATCGGCGTGTTCCAGCCCCTGTTCGACGAGCACCTGGACCAGGCGCGTCGCGACGGTTACGCCGTGGTGAATTTTCCGTGGCGCGGACCGCTCAACTTCAGCCTGGAGTGGTTCGACGAAGTGCGTGCCAGCACGGCGCTCAGCGACATGGCCGGCTATCACGGCAGGCTGCTGGCGATTGCCGGCCTGGCCGACGATGCGGTGCCCTACGAAGCCTCGCTGCGTCTGGCCGAAGCTGCCGGGTCCACGGATGCCCGCGTACTCCTGATCAAGGGTGCGGATCACATCTATCACGCTCTGGACGAGGATCGGTCCCAGATCGACGAAGTGATCGAACAGACGGTGCGATTCTTTCGCGAAGGGCTGTGAGGCCCGCGTTGACCGCAGATACCAAAAAGCCGCAAGGGTCGCTTGCGGCTTTTTGGCCTGACTTGGTGGAGGCGGCGGGAATCGAACCCGCGTCCGACAATCCTCCACCCTCGGCTCTACATGCTTAGCTCAGTCCTTGATTGTCGGCACCGACTACCCGACGAGCAGGGAACGACGGCGCTTAGCTCCTTAGGGTTTTAGTGGATCGGCCAAGAGCGGACGTCACCACGATCTGATCTGAGTCGACGCCTGGGTCCGGTGGGATCAGCACCAGCCGGTCAGACGCTCACCGCTGTTTAGGCGGCGAGGGCGTAGTTGGAGTCGTTCGCAACTAGCTTAGGTTACGGAAAAGTTTTACGAGGATCACCGTACCTCGGCATGCACCTTGGGTTTCGTGATCACCGTCGAGCCCAGATCGCCCCCAAGTACGTTCTAAGACTACCACATGACAGCATAGGTTCCCTGAATTTCACGGCTTCTCAGCCGCGCCCGGGCAGTATCGTGGCGCTCGCACCGGGTGTGGTTTCCGGATAGTCCAAGGTGTAGTGCAGGCCGCGTGATTCTGTGCGCGACAGCGCGGAGCGCACGATCAGGTCGGCGACCACGAGCAGGTTGCGCAGTTCCAGCAGGTTCGGACTGACGTGGTAGTTGCCGTAGTACTCCTCGACTTCGCCACGCAGCAGGTCGACCCTTCGCAGGGCGCGCTGCAGACGCTTGTTGCTGCGCACGATGCCCACGTAGTCCCACATGAAGCGACGAATTTCCTGCCAGTTGTGCGCCACCACCACGTCCTCGTCGGAGTCGGTCACCTGCGAGTCGTCCCAGGGGCGCAGCGACTCCGGCCAGTCCTGTCCGGGCAGGCGTTCATGGATGTCGGTGGCTGCCGCTTCGGCGAACGCCAGGCATTCGAGCAGTGAATTGGAGGCCATGCGATTGGCGCCGTGCAGGCCGGTGCAGGCGACTTCGCCAATGGCGTAGAGGCCGTCGATATCGGTGCGCGCCCGCAGGTCGGTCAGCACGCCGCCGCAGGTGTAGTGTGCGGCCGGGACGACCGGGATCCATTCGGTGGTGATGTCGATGCCCAGTTCCAGGCAGTGCGCATGAATCGAAGGGAAGTGGCTGCGAATGAATTCGGCGGGGCGGTGAGTGATGTCCAGGTAGACGTGGTCGGCGCCGAGTCGTTTCATTTCGTGGTCGATCGCACGCGCCACGATGTCGCGCGGCGCGAGTTCGGCGCGTGCGTCGAATTCGTCCATGAAGCGGCTGCCGTCCGGGCGGCGCAGTACCGCGCCTTCGCCGCGCAAGGCCTCGGAAATCAGGAACGACCTTGATTCTTCGTGGAACAGGATCGTGGGGTGGAATTGCATGAATTCCATGTTGCTGATGCGGCAGCCGGCCCGCCAGGCCATGGCGATGCCGTCTCCGGAGGCGCCGTTGGGGTTGCTCGAATACAGGTAGACCATGTTGGCGCCACCGGTGGCGAGCGCCACGTCCTTGGCGGCGACGGCCTCGACCTCACCGCTTTCGATGTCGAGCAGATAGGCGCCGAGCACGCGCTGGCCTTGCGCATCGATGATCAGGTCCACCGCCATGCATTGCTCACGCACCTGGATGTTGGGGTGGGCGGCCACCATTGCGGACAGCGTGGTTTCCACGGCGCGACCCGTGGCATCGGCGGCATGGACCACGCGGCGGTGCGAGTGCCCGCCCTCGCGGGTGAGATGCAGCCGCGTCTGCGCGGGATCGTCCTCGTCGCGCGTGAAGTCCACACCGCGATTGATCAGCCATTCGATGCTGGCGGGTCCGCGGTCCACGGTGAAGCGAACCGCCGCTTCGTCGCACAGGCCGGCGCCGGCGATGAGGGTGTCCTCGACATGCGACTCCAGCGAGTCGGTTTCGTCGAGAACCGCGGAAATGCCGCCCTGAGCCCACAAAGTGGAGCCGCTTTCCAGTGGTCCCTTGGACACCAAAGTGACACGATGGCCGAAGTCGGCCAGGCGCAGGGCAAGCGACAGCCCGGCAGCGCCGCTGCCGAGGATCAGGACTTCCGGCGACTCAGGTCTTTGATTCATTTCCGATTCGGGCGCCACACGCACCGGCTTGTTAAACTCCGCGCGCTTGCGGTCGCCGGCGGGTGGATGTGCGGCAAAGCAAGTGTAACGATTCCGACATATGCGCGGGTGCCCGGTCGCGCCGGTCGCCGGGCAATCCTAGATGCGGCGATGCGGCGGCGATGAGCGACGATCAGATCGATCAACAATTGGTGGCGAAAGTGCAGGCGGGCGACAAGCGCGCTTTCGACGTGCTCGTTCGCAAGTATCAGAACAAGGTCATTCAATTGGTCACCCGCCTGGTTGGCGATGCCGATTCCATGGACGTGGCCCAGGAAAGCTTCATCAAGGCCTACCGGGCGATCAACGGTTTTCGCGGACAGTCCGCGTTCTACACCTGGCTCTACCGCATCGCGATCAACACTTCGAAGAATCATCTGGTATCGCGCAATCGTCGTCCCGCGCTGCAGGACATCGATGTTCAGGACGCGGAACTTTACGGGCATACCGAACATCTGAGCGACGTCGATACGCCGGAGGCGCAGTTGCTCACCGAAGAAATCAAGAGCCAGGTGGCCGAATCCATCGCCAAGCTGCCGGCGGATCTGCGTCAGGCGGTCACGCTGCGCGAACTCGAAGGGCTCAGCTACGAGGAGATCGCGGAGGTCATGGACTGCCCGATCGGCACCGTGCGCTCCCGCATTTTCAGGGCGCGGGCGGCGATTGATGCCGCCATCGCGCCATTGCTCGATCACGCACCGGAGCGCTCACAGCCATGATTTTCGAGCGGTTATTTTCCGCGTTTGGGGAACTTTCTTTACGTTCCGTTGTTTATGTTGGCAACATGGCGCCACAGTCGGCGCCCCCGGCATTCAGGTAGCAGGTATGTCCGAAGAACTGGTTTCCGCGTTACTGGACGGCGAATGCGACGATCATGAGATCGAACGCGCATTGGCTGCATTCGAACGCGACGAGGCCGCGCGCGCTGGTTTCAGTCGCATGCAATACGTACGGGATGCGTCGCGCGGTGTCGTGGCGGCATTCGATCCTTCGTTTGCCGATCGGGTCATGCTCGCCATCGGCGATGAGATCCCGGATGGCGGACATGGTTTGTCCGGCGGCGTATCTGGCAACGTCGTGCCCTTGCGCCGCCGTAGGCCGGTCTGGGTGCAGGCCTCCGGCTTCGCCGTCGCCGCCAGCGTGGTGGCGGCCGTGGTGGTCGGTGTGATGGTCAACGGCCCCGAACTCGGTGAAGTGCAGCTCGCCAGCCAGAACGACGACAGCTATGTTTCGCCGGTGGCGATGTCCGCGCCAGCGACCGTAGCGCCAGCGACCGTAGCCAACGGCGCCACGGTGCAAGCGGTGGCGACGGTGCCGCAGACCTCGCCGGCCATGACGCGTCAGGCCGCGCAGTTGCGCTGGGCCCAGATCGAGGATGATCAGGCGCGTCAGCTCAACAACTATCTGATCGACTACAGCAATTACCGCTCGGTGCAGGGGGTAGGGGGTACCCTTGGCTACGCCCGGTTTGCCGCGCATACCGCCGACTACCGGTCGCAGGAAGACTGATCCGATGCTGAGGGGACGCCGGTGGGCCGTGGCCTGCTGCCTGTTTGCGTGGTGCGGCCAGGCGGCGATGGCGGCGGAGTCCGATAGCGCTCTGCCGGCCAAGCAGAAGGACGTGAGCGAGGACGTGGCGGCCGATTGGCTGACGCGCATGAGCGAATCGGCACGGCAAGCCAATTATCAGGGCGTGGTCGTCTATCGCAGCGGTGAAGTGCTCGAATCCCTGCATGTGGTCCATGGTTTCGATGGCGACACGGTGCGGGAACGTCTGGTCTCCATGTCGGGTGAGCCGCGTGAAATCCTGCGTGAGGATGACGAGGTCACCTGCATCCTGCCGCGTGAGAAGAAGATCACGGTGGACTTTCGAAGCAAGGCGACGGGCCTGTTCCCCAGCCTGCCGCGCGAAACCATCAATCAACTGCGCGCGTACTACGAATTCAACGTGATCGGCCGCATGCGCATCGCGGATCATCAGTGTCGCGGTGTCCGTATCCAGCCCAAGGATGCCTACCGATACGGTTATGAATTCTGGGTCGATGAGACCACCGGTGTGCCGCTGAAACTGTCCTTGCTGGACGAAGATGGCCGTGTGCTGGAGCAGTTGATGTTCACCGAGGTCACGTTCCCCAAGACCATCGCCGCCGAAGACTTCCAGACCACCCAGGATCTCAGCGGCTTCCAGAAAGTCACACAACGCGTTTCCGCCAAGCCGCCGAGCGCGGTTGCGGCCTGGATCGTCGATCAGGTTCCTCCTGGCTTCCGTCTGATGACGCGCGATCTGCGCCAGATGCGCGGCGATAATGACGTCGTCGAGCACTTGTTGTTCTCGGATGGCTTGTCGGCGGTTTCGATTTACGCGGCGGTCACCTCCTCGGCCGATGGCAAGGCGTTCGAGGGCGTGTCGCACATGGGCGCGGTCAACGCGTTCGGTCGTATGCTCGGCACGCATCATTTGACGGTGGTCGGCGAAGTGCCGCAGGCCACCGTGGAAATGATCGGGGGCGCGGTGCGCGCCGCCCCACCCGATACGCAAACAGCCTCGCCGTGATTGAAGAGCGCGCCATCGTCTACAAGGTGGCCGACGGCACAATTCTGGTTCAAGCGATTTCCCCCTCCAACTGTCCGCGCTGCGCGGAAGGACGTGGCTGTGGCGGTGGCGTGTTGGCGCGACTGGTGACGGCGCGGCGTCCCGGACTGCAGGCCAAGTCGCGCATCGCGAATCTGCGCGAAGGCGAGATGGTCGTGGTTGGCGTGGACGAATCGGTCCTGATCCGAGCTTCGCTGCTGCTTTGGTTGGCGCCGCTGGGTTCGATGATTGCCGCCGGCGCCTTTGCCGACCGCCTGCTCGACGCCGCGGATATACTGGTTGGCGCTTTTGGTATCGTCGGTCTGGCCGCCGGTTTCGTCTGGGTATGCTGGCGGGTCGGGGGGCTCGATTCTGCCCGTTTTCAACCGATGATCCTGCGGCGCGACGAAAGGGTCGACGTGGTGTGCCCCAGACTGTCATAAGATCGACCGAGCGGCTCGTGGCCACATTGCGATTGCCGACGAAGCCAACAATAACCGTAGGGAGATTCGCGATGTCCGTCGCACCGCGACTGAGTGTCTTGTCCACACTGGCCGCCGGTCTGGTGCTGCTGGTCGGCTGTGCCAAGGACTCCGGCTATCCGAATTTCGTGGACATCGTCGAACGGGCCAGCCCATCGGTCGTCAACATCAGCACGGTCTCGCGTGTCGATGCCGGGATGGCGAGAGATATGCCGGAATTCGCACCGCTGCCGTTCGAGGCGCCGGGCGGCAGCGACGCGCCAATGGAAGACATGGAATCGCTCGGCTCCGGATTCGTATTGTGGTCGGACGGCTACATCGTGACCAATCGCCACGTGGTGCGTGATGCCGACGAGATCATCGTGCGCCTGCTGGACCGGCGACAGTTCGCCGCCTCCGTGGTCGGCATCGACGAGCGCAGCGACATCGCCCTGCTCAAGATCGACGCCAGCGGCCTGCCCGCGGCGCGCATCGGCGACAGCGAACACCTGCGCGTCGGTGAATGGGTGCTGGCGATCGGTTCGCCGTTCGGTTTCGACCATTCCGTGACCTCCGGCATCGTCTCCGCCAAGGGGCGCAATCTGGCCTCGGAGCAGTACGTTCCGTTCATCCAGACCGACGTGGCGATCAATCAGGGCAATTCGGGTGGGCCGCTATTCAATCTCAAGGGCGAGGTCGTCGGCGTCAATTCCCAGATCTACAGCCAGACCGGCGGCTACATGGGGATCTCGTTCGCGATTCCGATCGATGTGGCGCTCAAGGTTGCCGAACAACTTCGGGACCGCGGCCAAGTGCTGCGCGGCTGGCTCGGCGTGGTGGTGCAGCCGATCACGCGCGAACTGGCGCAGTCGTTCGGCATGAACCGCCCCGAAGGCGCACTGGTCGCGCGGGTCATGCCGAACAGCCCGGCTGAACGCGCGGGGCTGCGCACCGGCGACATCATCCTCAATTTCAATGGCCGCGTGCTGCCCAGCTCCGAGGCGCTGCCGCCGCTGGTGGGCAATACCGACCCCGGCGATTTGGTGCCCCTGCAGCTGCTGCGCGACGGCGAGCGCATGGCGGTGAACGTGACGATCGGCGTGCTTGCCGCCGAAGGCAATCAGGACAGTGGAATCGCACCGTCGGCGCCGCCATCCGGGCCGATCGACCGTACCGGTTCGCTGGGTTTGGTGATCGAGCCGCTCACGCCCGAAGATCGTCAGCGCGAGCAGGTGGTGTCGGGCGGCGTTCTCGTGGCCGAGGTCGATGCCGGCCCGGGACGCGATGCCGGCTTGCGGGCGGGTGACGTCATTCTTTCGATTGGCGGGAGCACGGTGGATAGTCCGGCGCGCTTCGATGAGGTCGTGAAAAGACTCACACCGGGGCAGCAGGCGCCGATTCTGGTGCAGCGTCGCGGAGCGCCGCTGTTCCTTGCGATCAAGGCACCGCCACGGTGAATCCGACGTGGCGGCTGCTTGGACGTCCCGAGTGTCACCTCTGTGAAGCCTTCGAGGCCGAGCTTTCGCAGGCATTCCCGGCCCTGCCGCTGGAGCGCGCCTGCGTCGACGATGACCCGGAATGGCGTTTCGCCTATGGCCGCGAAATTCCGGTGCTGCTCGATCCTCAGGGCCAGGCTGTTTGCCGCAGCTTTTTCAACGTTGCCGAAGTCCAGGCGCGCCTCGATGAAATCGATGCCGGAGCCGACTGACGTGCTTCCTTTATACTGTGCGGCCTTTTTCGCCTATCCAGAGAATTGCCCTTCCGGGCCCCCATGAAGCAGGCCAATATCCGCAATTTCTCGATCATCGCCCATATCGATCACGGCAAGTCCACGCTCGCCGACCGCTTCATCCAGCTCTGCAAGGGCTTGACCGAACGCGAGATGCAGGCGCAGGTGCTCGACAACAATCCGATCGAACGCGAACGCGGCATCACGATCAAGGCGCAGGCCGTGTGTCTGCAGTATCCGGCCGCGGATGGCGAGATCTATCAGCTCAATCTGATCGACACCCCCGGTCACGTCGACTTTTCCTACGAAGTGTCTCGCTCGCTGGCCGCCTGTGAGGGCGCGCTGCTGGTGGTCGATGCCTCACAGGGCGTCGAGGCGCAATCGGTCGCCAACTGCTACACCGCGATCGAGGAGGACGTCGAAATCCTGCCGGTGTTGAACAAGGTCGATCTGCCGGCGGCGGAGCCGGAGCGCGTCGCCAAGGAAATCGAGGACATCATCGGCATCGAGGCGCGTGATGCGATTCACGTGTCCGCCAAGACCGGGCTCAATGTCGGCGATGTACTCGAGGCGATCGTCAAGAAGATGCCGCCGCCGCGCGGCGATCCCGAAGCCACGCTGCAGGCGCTGATCATCGACTCCTGGTTCGACAATTATCTGGGTGTCGTGTCCCTGGTGCGCGTGGTCAACGGCAGCGTACGCAAGGGCCAGAAGATTCGCGTGATGGCGACCGGGCGCGACCACGAGGTCTCGGTGCTCGCCAAGAACACGCCCAAGCGCACGCCGCACGAGGAGCTGTGCTGCGGCGAGGTCGGCATCGTGGTCTGCGGCATCAAGGAGATCGATGGCGCGCCAGTGGGCGATACGCTGACCGACGCAGCGCGCCCCTGCAAGGAACGGCTACCGGGTTTCCGCCAGGTTCAGGCGCGCGTCTTCGCCGGTCTGTTTCCGGTCAGCTCCGATGATTTCGAGGACCTGCGTGAGGCCCTGCAGAAGCTGCGCCTCAACGATGCGGCCCTGAACTTCGAGCCGGAAAACTCCACCGCGCTCGGCTTCGGTTTCCGCTGCGGCTTCCTCGGCATGCTGCACATGGAGATCGTGCAGGAACGCCTGGAACGTGAGTACGACCTCAACCTGATCACCACCGCGCCCTCGGTCGTCTACGAGCTGGAAATGGTCGACGGCGAAGTCCGCAAGTTCGAGAATCCGGCCGACCTGCCGGACGCCGGTCACTACAACGATATCCGCGAGCCGATCATCAATGCGCGCATTCTGATGCCGCAGACCTGTGTCGGCCCGGTGATGCAGCTGTGCATGGAAAAGCGCGGCGTGCAGAAGCAGCTGCGCTATCACGGCACCCAGGTACAGATGGAAGTCGAAATGCCGATGGCCGAGGTCGTGCTCGATTTCTTCGACCGGCTCAAGAGCGTGTCGCGCGGTTTTGCCAGCTTCGAATACGAGTTCGTGCGCTTCCAGACGGCCGATCTGGTCCGGCTGGATGTGCTGGTCAATGGCGATTCGGTCGATGCGCTGGCCTGTATCTGCCACCGTAGTATTGTCCAGACCCGGGGGCGCGAACTCACCGAGCGCATGCAGGAAGTGATTCCGCGCCAGATGTTCGACGTGGCGATCCAGGCCGCCGTGGGCTCGCGCGTGATTTCGCGCACCACGGTCAAGGCCTTGCGCAAGAACGTGCTCGCCAAGTGCTACGGTGGCGATGTTTCACGCAAGCGCAAGTTGCTGGAGAAGCAGAAGGAAGGCAAGAAGCGCATGAAGCAGGTTGGTAACGTCGAGATACCTCAAGAGGCGTTCCTGGCCGTGCTGGGCGTCGAGCGCAAGGGATCATAGAAACGCTGCACATTGTCATAGGGCCGGGCCAAGAGGCTCGCGGACCGCTGGGCGCACCGGAATGCGCCGGAGAACAACCGCTAAATGAAACAGTTCATCGACGAATTCCATTTTGATTTTGCCGTGCTGCTCACGGTACTGACGCTGTTCACCGGCGCGGTCTGGGCGCTCGACAAGTGGCTGCTGGGGCCGCGCCGCCGTGCTGCCCAGGGGCCGGTAGAAGGCGCGATGGACGACGACAAGCCCGGCGCGATCGTGGATTTCTCACGCTCCTTTTTTCCGGTGATCCTGATCGTGCTGCTGCTGCGCTCGTTCGTGGCCGAGCCGTTCCGGATTCCGTCCGGCTCAATGATCCCGACGCTGTTGATCGGCGACTTCATCCTCGTCGACAAGTTCAGCTATGGCCTGCGCATGCCGGTGGGCTACTGGAAGGCGGTTGATCTCGGCGAGCCCAAGCGCGGCGACGTAGTGGTGTTCCGCTATCCGCTCGATCAGAGCAAGGACTTCATCAAGCGTCTGGTGGGCCTGCCGGGCGACCGCATCGAATATCGCAACAAGACGCTCTACATCAATGGCGAACAGCAGGCGCTGGAACCCGACGGCGTCTATCCTACGCCGGGGCATCGTGCCGGTGGCGTCGTCGAGAAGTACACCGAGAATCTGGGCGGCGTGCGCCACCCGATTCTGATCAACCCCTCGGATCCGGCACGGGACGGCTACTGGATCGTGCCGGAAGGCCACTACTTCATGATGGGCGACAACCGCGACGGCAGTGATGATTCGCGTCGCTGGGGCTTCGTTCCGGAGCATAATCTGGTGGGCCACGCCTTCTTCATCTGGATGAGCTGGGACGGCGTGAAGAAGCGTCCGGCCTTCGACCGGATCGGAGACGGGGTGAACTGATGCGCAGCGGCAATACTGTTCAAATGGTTGGCGAAATGGTTGTAGGGTGGGCAAAGCGCAGCGTGCCCACGCGAAGCCGACTCCCTGCTGTGTGGGCACGGCCTTCGGCCTTTGCCCACCCTACGGTAAGCCTTCGCTTGCCCGAACAGCATCGTGCGTAGCGGACAACTCCACGGGCGGCGCCAACAGGGTCTGGGCCTCTGGGGCTGGATCGTGGTCCTGGGCCTGATCGCATTTTTCGCGACGGTGGGGATCAAGACCGTTCCGGTCTATCTCAACCATGGCCAGATGCTCAAGGCGCTCAACGGCGTGGCGGATCAAAGCAATGGCGAATCCGTGCCGCAGATGCGCAGTTCCCTGCAACGTCGCTGGGATATCGACTACATCTCCCACGTTGAACCCAAAGACATCAAGGTGATCCGCACCAAGAGCGGCGGCCGAGCGTTTGCCTATGATTACTATGTCGAGGAACACCTGTTCTACAACGTCTACATCACCTTGTACTTCAAGGGCGAAGTGATGATCGACAACGGCGACTCGTGAGCCACCGTCGTCTTACGCAGATGCTGGGCTACGAGTTCCGCGATCCGGAGATTCTGGAACGGGCGCTGACGCATCGCAGTGCATCCAGCGGTCACAACGAGCGCATGGAATTTCTCGGCGACGGGCTGCTCAACGGCATCATCGGTGAACTGTTGTTTCATCGCTGTCCCAAGGCCACCGAAGGCGATCTGTCGCGCTTGCGCGCGAGCCTGGTGCGCGAGGAGTCGCTGGCGGTGATCGGCGGTGCGCTGAAGCTCGGCGACGAGATGAACCTGGGTTCCGGCGAACTCAAGAGCGGCGGTTTCCGGCGTGCCTCGATCCTCGCCGACGCCGTCGAGGCGCTGATCGCGGCGGTCTATCTGGATGGCGGATTCGAGCAGACGCGTGCCATGCTGGCCCGTGTATTCGAGGATCGTCTGAACGACCTGCCGGACCCGGCGAGCCTCAAGGACGCCAAGACCCGCCTGCAGGAACTCTTGCAGGCACAGGCGCGGCCGCGTCCCGAATACGGCGTGGAGCGCGTCGAGGGTCCGCCACATAAGCAGCGCTTCCATGTGCACTGCCGCCTGCCTGACAGCGACGAGATCGAGCAGGCCGAAGGCGCCAGTCGACGCATCGCCGAACAGCGCGCGGCGCAATTGATGATTGATCGTTTGGAACCCTGATGCTGACGAAAGCGAAAAATGGGTCTCTTGACCTGAACGGCAGGAAATCCCCCCATGCGTAGCGGAATGGTTGCCGTTGTCGGCCGGCCGAATGTCGGCAAGTCCAGTCTGGTCAACGCCCTGGTCGGCGAGAAGCTGTCGATCGTCACGGCCAAGCCGCAGACCACGCGCCATCAGATCCAGGCCGTGCTGCACGGCGATGACATGCAGATCGTGTTCGTCGACACGCCGGGCCTGCACCAGAAGGCCAAGCTCGCGCTCAACAAACGGCTCAACGAAGTGGCCACGCAAAGTCTGGAAGGCGTGGACGTCGTGCTGTTCGTGGTCGAGGCGGGCCGTCTCACCGAAGAAGACGAAATGGTGCTCAAGCTGCTCAGCGCCGTGACCACGCCCTGCGCGCTGATCATCAACAAGGTCGACAAGCTGCGCGACAAGAACACGCTGCTGCCGTTCCTGCAGGATCTCACTGCGCGCCGCGACTTCGATTTCGTGGTGCCGCTGTCCGCGCTCAAGCGCGACAATCTGGAACCGCTGCTGAAAGAGCTTGAAGCGCGATTGCCGGAAGGGCCACCGCTGTACCCGCCGGACCAGAATGTCGGCCACGACCGGCGCTTCGCGGTGGCCGAGCTGGTGCGCGAGAAGCTGATGATGGCGCTGCACGAGGAATTGCCGTATTCCGCCGCCGTGGAGATCGAATCCTGGGAGCAGGAGGGCCGCTTGACACGCATCGGCGTCGTGATCTGGGTGGCTCGCGAAAGCCAGAAGAAGATCGTGATCGGCGAGGGCGGGCGCACGCTCAAAGCCATCGGCACCCAGGCCCGGCGCGAGCTCGAACGGGGCGGCGGCAAGGTGTTTCTCAAGCTGTGGGTACGCGTCAAGGACGGCTGGAACGACGATCCACGCGCGCTCCAGCAGTTCGGCTACGGCGAATGACGCGGTCCGTCGGCGATTCGTAATCGCACCGTGAATGCGACCTGAGACCCCATGAGCCGTGCCCGTGTCAGTCTGGAGCCCGGTTTTGTGCTGCATCAGCGCGCCTACCGTGAAACCAGCCGTCTGCTGGAAATCTTTACCCGCGAGCATGGCCGCGTTGGCCTGGTGGCGCGTGGCGTCAGCGGCACGCGTGGCGGCGGACGCTCTGCCATTTTGCAGCCCTTGCAACCGCTATTGCTGTCATGGATCGAAGCCGGTGAACTGGGCACGCTGACCGGCGCCGAGTCCGGCGGCGAAGCGCTGCGCCTGAACGGCGAGAACCTGATCTGTGCCTGGTACCTCAACGAATTGCTGATGCGCTGCCTGCCGCGCCATATCCAGCACCCCGATCTGTATGCCTTCTACGCCGCCGCCTTGGCCGCGTTGGCTGAAGGCGAGCGGGCGGCTGCACCCATATTGCGCGAGTTCGAAATGGAACTGCTGGTCGAACTCGGATACGGCGAGGTGCAGGCCGGGGACCTCGATCCTGCGCAGCGCTACGACTACCATGACGGCGCACCGGTGCGTGCCGACGACGGCGCGTGGCGTGGCGATCAGCTGTGTGCCATCGCCAATCGTGAGTGGACGCGCCCGGACGTGCTCGGCGATGCGCGAAGGCTGATGCGCAGCCGGCTGGCGCCGCTGATCGGCAAGCGTCCGCTGGAGACCCCGCGTCTGTTGCAGTCCCTGCGCCGCATGCGCGGTGGCAGCCAGACAGCCAATGAGGATTGAAGGAACGATGGCCGAAATCACAGCGATCCATTTGGGTGTCAACGTCGATCACGTGGCGACGATTCGGCAGGCCCGCGGGACCAGTTATCCGGACCCGGTGAGCGCTGCGCTGCTGGCGCGGGAGGCGGGTGCGGACAGCATCACGCTGCATTTGCGCGAGGACCGGCGCCATATCCAGGATCATGACGTCGAGCGCCTGCTGGCGCGCCAAGCGATGCCCGTCAACCTTGAAATGGCGGTGGCACCGGAGATCATCGAACTGGCCTGTCGCTGGAAGCCGGCGTTTGCGTGTCTGGTGCCCGAGCGGCGCGCCGAGCTGACCACCGAGGGCGGGCTGGACGTGGCCGGCCAGGCCGGTCGCATACGTGAAGCCTGCGCGCGGCTGGCCGATGCGGGCATCGTCGTGTCCCTGTTCATCGATGCCGATCCGCGCCAGCTCGACGCCACGCTGGCAAGCGGCGCGCCGCATATCGAAATTCACACCGGCGGTTATGCCGATCGCGAAGGTCCGGAACGTGAGCAAGAACTGGCCCGTATTCGCGAATTTTCGCGAAGCGCCGCACGGGAGGGGCTGGAGGTGCATGCAGGGCACGGACTGACCGTGGAAAACGTGGGTCCGATCGCTGCGATTCCAGAAATCGTTGAGCTCAATATCGGGCACGCCATCGTCGCGCGTTCGTTGTTTGTCGGCATGGCCGCGGCGGTGGCCGAAATGCGGCAGGCGATGCGCGACGCGCGCCAGGCCGACCAGATCGGATCACTTAAATGATCTACGGCACCGGCATCGATCTGGTTCACGTGCCGCGAATCGCCGGAGTGCACGAGCGCCACGGCGAGCGTTTCGTCGATCGCCTCCTGCACGACGCGGAGCGGCGCGAATTCGAAGCGCTGAGTCTGCCGCGTCGTCGCGTGCTGTACCTGGCCAAGGCGTTTGCCGTCAAGGAAGCCTTCGTCAAGGCCATGGGCACCGGCTTTCGTGGGATCGCGCACGCTCATGTCGGCGCGGTGCGCAGCGAATCGGGGCGACCGAGCCTGATCTACGTGGCGGCACTGTCGCGGCAGCTGGAGTCGCTGGGAATCATCGGTGCGCACGTCTCGATCAGCGACGAACACGAATTCGCGCTGGCCAGCGTAACGCTCGAAACCGCTTAGCCGCGGCGTTCAGCCTGCCGGCTTAGGCAGTACCACGACTTCGGTACCGGTCAGCACGTCGTGCCAGCTGCGGCGCTGCGCATCGACCAGGCACCACAGCACGCCCAGACCGAACGCCAGCCACGACACCCAGGCCAGCAGGTAACGCAGGGTGGCGCGCGTCAGGCTCAGCGGCGTACCGTCGCTGCGACGTACCACCAGTCTCCAGGCACGCATGCCCAGTGTCTGCCCGCCGTGCGTCCACGAACGCACGAAGAAGATCAGACCGGCGGTGACCAGTACCGCACGCACCACATGCGGCGGCGCCGGAGCGCCCACGTAGCTGCCACCGATGACCAGAAACAGCATCAGCACCATCCAGATCGACAACAGCAGCAGTCCGTCATAGAGCGCCGAAGTGAGTCGGCGCCACAGCGGTGCGGGGAGGATCAACGGGTTCATCGAAGGCCGGGTGGCTGAAGAAGGGGCGTAAGGATAGCGGGCGCGGATGCCGGAGAATAAATCGCAGGGTTGGGAGCCGTGCAACGCAGGCTCAGCGTCCCAGCGAAGTTGCCGGCTGCCGCATGGATTCCGGATCAGGCCTGCGGCCCGGCCGGAATGACGGCGTGCGGACATAAAGAATGCCGCGCGGGCGTCGGGTCAGTGACGAACGTGCGGCCAGGGAAATCGGCCAGGCAGTGTCGCTCAGCGCACCAGGGCGAAGCGCCCTCGCGTTGGTGTCGACGGTGTGGCGTCTGCGGAACGGGTGGCGGCGAACAGCAGCGTTCTCGAATTGTCGCCATCGCTCGGGTATTGCGCGAATCCGATATGTGATTGCGGCGACACCACTTCGGAACGAACGTCGATCGGCGCAGAACACGCTACACGCAGCGTTTGCCGCACCGCCTCCGGTGCGTCGTGTTCGTGCATGCGCGCTCTCAGAAAAACGAACTCCTGACGCGCATAACGCGCCAGAAAGTCGCCGGGTTGACAGCCGGCGCGCAGGCGTTTGGCAATACCGTCGATGGCGTCGTCGATGATTTCGTCCGAGGGTTCGCCAGGAAAATTGACCGAGCAGTAGTACAGATCGAACTTCACACCGCTGCGCTTGGCACGGCTCATGAAATTGACGATCTCCTGCTGGAACGAGGCGCGGTTCGGCAATTTGGTCTGCGGATCGTACAGCGACAGGAAGCGCGCACGATCCTCGTCCTCGCGGCGTGCGCGCTGTTCGCGCAGGTGGGCGTGCTTGGCTGCGTCAGCGCGGACCAATCCGGCGATCAGGCCCGCCAGAAGCAGGGAGAACACTGCGACGGCCAGGGTCGTCCAGGTTCCACCCAGACCGTCAACCGCGCCGCACACGGCACCCAGCGGGAAGTTCGCGGCGGCCATGCCGGTGTAATGCATACCGCTAATGGCGGCGGCCATGATCGCGGCCGCCAGCAGACGGGCCGGCGTGCGTCGGTGGCGGGAGATTCGACGCAGATTGAACAGAATCCACAAGGCGGCACCGGAGGCCGCCACGGCGATGATCACCGAGGCGGAGAACAAGCCGGGGTCGTACTGGATTGCCGGTGACATTTCCATCGCCGCCATGCCCATGTAATGCATGACGCAAATGCCGGCGCCCATGAGCAGGGCGCCGACCAGCACCGCACCCAGGCCGAGCTGCTCGCGGCTGGAGACATACAGCGCAAGGCTGGCCACGGCGATCGCGGCGAGCAGAGAGGCGACTGTCTTGCCGATGGCGTAACCCACCGGGATCGGCATGCCGAAGGCCTGCATGCCGACCATGTGCATCGACCAGATGCCGCAACCCATGGCCAGCGCCCCGAGTATCAGCCAGCGCCATTGTTCGGCTGCGGTTTCGAAGACGCGATGAACGACCGTGATGGCGACGTAGGCGGCGAACCCCGCGATGACGTATGAAATGACAACCAGTCCCCAGTCGTACTGACCGGAGATGAATTCTGTGTTCATCGGCGATGCCTGCCTGTTTCCCCAACTGGAACGATGCCGCTGCGGCGATTTGTTCGCCAGTCCGCTGAGCGGGTCTAGGCCTACCTTTCGTCACCCAGGCTGGGGCCGGCCGTTCAATCCAGCGGCGCCGGCAAGCTGAAATAATCGGGTCGACCGGCGGTCCAGAGCTCACCCCAAAGCTTTCCGCCGCCGTCGACCGTCAGTACTTCGCCAGTGATGAAGCTGGCGGACGGAGCGATCAGGTAGACACAGGCCTCGGCGATTTCCATGGCGGTGCCGGGGCGCTTCATCGGATTGGCCAGCGGGAATTCGCGCCGCGCCTCGGGTGGATAGACCTCCAGCCCGTCCGTTGCAATCAGGCCGGGCGCAACGCAGTTCACACGGATGTTCAGGGGCGCCCATTCGACGGCCACGGTGCGGGTGGCGCCGATGATTCCGGCGCGGGCGGCGACCGTGTGCGCCACGCCGGGCATGCCACGCTCCGCGACGACCACGATGTTGACCAGCGCACCAGGTCGCCGCTGCTCGCGCCACAGTCTCGCGGCGCCCTGCATCATGTACCAGGTGCCGTTGAGGTTGTTGTTGATCACCGCCGCCCAACCTTTCGGTTCGAAGTCGATCGACTGACCGGGATATTGGCCGCCGGCATTGTTGATCACGCCGTCGAGGCGGCCGAACTCGGCGTGAATTCGCGCGAACAGCGCTTCGACCTGCTCCGGCTCGCGCACATTGATGCTCAGGCCCAGCATGCGCCCGCCACGTTCGCGCGCGAAGTCGACGACACGGTCGAGCTTGTCCTGGGTGCGGCCGCAGATCACGACCTGGGCGCCGAGCCGACAGAACAGCAGGGCCGTGGCGCGGCCGATACCCGTTCCGCCGCCGGAGACCAGGATCACTTGATCCTTGAACAGATCATCCCGATAGACCGTTGGCGCCGCCCATACCGCCTCGGGCGAGTTCAAGTCAGTCTGACTCATTTGCGCAGCAGTTCCTGGCTGATGATCATCTTGCGCACTTCGGTGGTGCCGGCCCCGATTTCGAGCAGCTTGATCGCGCGATACAGGCGGTTGATCTCGGATTCGCAGATATAGCCTGTGCCGCCATGCACCTGTACCGCTTCGTTGAGCACCTTGTTCAGTGTCTCGGCGACATACATCACGCCGGCCGCGGTGATCATGTGGATATCGCCGCGCCCGCCTTCGTCGTGACCGATGGTGTTGGCGGCGCGCAGCGTCTGGTAGGTGAACAGCCGCATCGATTCGACCCAGACGTACATGTCCGCGAGCTTGGACTGGATCATCTGGAAGTCCGAAATCGGCCGGCCGAACTGTTTGCGCTGGCGCGCGTAGTCCAGCGACAGGCTCAATGCGCGCTCGGCGATACCGAGGCAGATCGGTGAAATCATCGACCGCTCCAGATCCAGGCCGCTCATGACCACGCGTACGCCTCGATTCTCCTCGCCCACCAGGTTCTGCGCCGGCACCCGGCAGTCCTCGAACACCAGCTCGGCCGTCTGGCTGCCGCGAAAGCCCATCTTCACCAGCTTCTGGGCCACCCGGAATCCCGGCGTGTCCTTCTCGACGATGAACGCCGAGATGCCCTGGGCGCCCTTGTCCCGGTCGGTTTTGGCGTAGACCAGCAGCACGTCAGCGACCGGACCATTGGTGATGTACAGCTTGCTGCCATTGAGCACGTAGTCGGCGCCGTCGCGGCGCGCGGTGGTGCGCATCGAACCCAAGGCGTCGGAGCCGGCGCCGGGTTCGGTCAGCCCCAGGGCACCGATCAGCGTGCCCTTGCACAAGCCCGGCAGATACTTGCGCTTCTGATCCTCGTTGGCGTTGCGCAGGATGTTGTGCAGGCACAGGTTTTCGTGTGCCACCCAGCTCAGCCCCAGTGCGTGGTTCCAACGCGAGAACGCCTGCAGCACAAGGCCGCTGGTCATCAGGTCGAGGCCGGCGCCGCCGTAGGTTTCAGGCACGGTGATGCCGAAATATCCGGTCTCCCCGATTTTCGGGAAGATGTCGCTGGGCCACCATTCCTCATCGTCCATCTTCTGTGCCAGCGGATACAGTTCGCTCTGCGCGAAGCGGTCGGCCTGGGTGAGGATTTCCATTTCGTCGGTCGAAAGACCGGAAAAGGCCTGCAGGACGCTGGTGGAGGCGGTGCTGGGTGAACGATCGTCGGGCATGTCGATCCGGGGTGGTGAGTGTGACTCGCCAAGCCTAGGACCGGGTCGCCGGCCGAGCCTCGTCCGTATGGGTGGACTGACGTCGCGCGCTGCGCCGGCAGCCGGACTCCCGATCAGTCGAACCACAGCGCGTCGACCAGCCCCCATTCGAGCGCTTGATGCACCTTGACCCGCTGGCCGGACAGCGCCATCCAGGCGGTGCGTTGGCGACCGATTCGGCGGCTGATGCTGACACAGCCTCCCGCGCCCGGGATCAGGCCGTAACGCAGTTCCGGCAACTGGAAGTAGCTGCCCGGTCGTGCGCGAATCTGCGCCGCGAACGCCGGAAACTCGATGCCCGATCCGATACAGGCGCCGTGAATCTCCACGCGGGTTCGGGCGGAACAGGCCGCCAGCAGACGGCCGGGCAGGCTGAGCGAACGGATCAGGTGCGCGCTGGCCGGGTCCGGGGCCGTGCCGAACTCGTCGGGATCGCCGCCCGTCGAAAAACACTTTCCAGCTGCGGCGATGACAAGGTGCCGGATGCCGGAATCCATCAGCACCAGTTCCAGGGCTTCGCACAGCGCCTCGCGCATTTCCACTGTCATGGCATTGCGTCGTGACGGCCGGTTCAGCCGCAGGCGCAGAGCATCGTCCTCGCGCTCGATCAGCACCGGCGGTCCGGGGTCGGCCGGCGTCGCTTCGGGCTCGTGGCTGCGCTGCCAGGCGAGGAATTCCGGGCCGGCTTGCAGGCTCGCGTAGGCCAGGGATTCGGTGGTGAGTGCGGCGTCGATCGTGGCGTGCTCAATCACGCGCAGCAACTGCACCAGCACGCTGGCGGCGACCGGTGCCTGTTCAATGGTCGCAATCAGAGGTGCGGCCAGGCTGGGGTCGCCAAGTCGGGTGTCGCAGGCTGCGCTCAGGGCATTGGCATCGGAGGCGATGGCGATGCTGGGACAGGGCAGCTCACGCAGCCAGGCAGCCAGTTGCGGCGCCAACCGCGCATCCCCGAACGCCTGCGCGTCGACCAGCAGGCCGATGTGTTCGCCCAAGGCTGAGAACCGGCGCCTGGAACGCGCGTCCGCTGACCAGGTGAGCAACTGATCCGGGTCCGCATATGCAATCGTCAGCGGCTTGGACATGGAGCGGCACGGTATCATCGACGCCCGCGCTGCAACAAGCTGAAGAAGCCGTAGGACGGATCCGCTGCACCGGGGCAACCGATGTAGGCGCCATCGAGCATCGGGTGCGCGAGATTCACCGCCGAAGGCTCGGCAGGATAGGCCCAATCCGCAACGATCGAGCGATGGCTGAATTTCCAGATTCCGCCGCGCTTTTCGTACTTGTCGAAGTAGCGTCCGCCGATCAGCATGTCAAAGCTGCGGCTGCCGTCCTTCACCTTGTGGAAGGCGAGGATATAGACCTCGCCTTCGGCGTAGTCGCCGTCCAGCGCCAGATTCACGGTGGTGACGTTGTGATGCAGGATTTCCATCGTGGTCTGGATCTGCGGCAGCTTGTCGATGAAATCCATCGCCGGTCCGCGCGAATAGATGCCGTGATCGTCGATCGCATCCTCGTGGTACAGGGCGCGCATCTTCTCGTGGTCGTGCCGGTCCGCCGCGTTGCAATAGGCGTTGATCAACTCGTGAATCGCCTGCTTGTCGAGTAGCGCGTCGAGCGCCTGTTCGCGTGCCTGCCTGTTCATGGACTGTCCCCTGTGAGCTGCGGGCGACGCTAGCACCGCAGCGCTGCTGCGGATTCCCCTGTTTGCGGGAGGCCGCGGGCGGCGACGACTCACACAAACGGGTGAGGTTGACTCACCAGTGGCTCGCCAGACTGGTCGCACTCAATCGTCACGCAAGAGCAAGGCATGTCCGACTCCGTCAAGCTCGAGCGCCGCGGCGCCGTGCAATGGATCACCATCGATCGCGAAGCCCGGCGCAATGCGCTCAACGAAGAAGTGGTGCGCATCATCGATCGCGCCATTGCCGAAGCGTCCGCGGACCGTGACTGTCGCGCGATCGTGCTGACGGGCGCCGGGGACAAGGCCTTCTGCGCGGGCGCCGATCTCGCCAAGGGTGTCAAGGGCGGCGCGTTCGCGGTGGATTTCTCGCGGCCCAGACACTACATCGTCGATCTGTTCAAGCGCCTGCAGGACTGCACGCTGCCGGTGATCGCGCGCGTCAACGGCCACGTCATGGCCGGTGGCTTCGGGATTCTGTGCGCCTGCGATTTCGCGATCGCCGCCGACGATATCCGCATCGGCACCACCGAAGCGAAGATCGGCGTCACGCCGATGATGATCCTGCCGTACATGTTGCGTCTGTTGCCGCCGCGCAAGCTGCAGGAGATGTGCATCACCGGCGAACAGTTCAGCGCGCGGGACGCGCTGGACTGGGGTGTCGTCAACTATGTGGTGCCGCGCCCCGAACTCGATGACAAGCTCGACTGGCTGCTGTCGCGCATCGTCGACAAGTCACCGACGGCCGTGCGTCTCGGCAAGCAGGCGTTTCACGCGATGCGCGACATGAGCCTGCGTGATGCACTCGAATACGCGCAGCTCATGGTGCCGGTGATGTCGTCCACCGAAGACGCGGCCGAGGGCATGGCGGCGTTCCAGGACAAGCGCAAGCCGAATTTCACGGGACACTGAGATGCGGTTCTTGGAAGCGTTTGACGCCTCATCCCTCACGCCTCACCCCTCACGACGGAAGCACGCCCATGCGTGATTCCGTCCGCATCGGCTGTGGGGCCGGCTTTTGGGGCGATAGCGCCGAGGGCCCGCGGCAGCTCGTCGAATCCGCTGCGATCGACTATCTGATACTCGACTACCTGGCCGAGATCACAATGTCGCTGCTGGCCAAGGCGCGCGCCAAGGATGCGTCCCTGGGCTATGCCACGGACTTCCCGGACGTGGTGACGAAACTGGCACCACAACTGCGCGAGCAGGGGATCCGTGTGGTCAGCAATGCAGGTGGCGTCAATCCGGCCGCCTGCAAGGCGGCGATCGATGCACGTTTGCGTGAAGCCGGTATCGAACTGAAGGTCGCCATCATCACCGGCGACGATCTGCTCGATCGCGTCGCGGAATTCCGCGAGCTGCGCGAGATGTTCAGCGGCGGGCCGATGCCGGACACGCTGTGGAGCATGAACGCCTATCTGGGCGCGTTTCCGATCGCCAAGGCACTGGCTGACGGTGCCGACATCGTGCTGACCGGTCGTTGCGTCGATTCGGCGCTGGCCTTGGGGCCGCTGATCCACGAGTTCGGATGGCGCGCCGACGACTACGACAGGCTCGCCGCCGGCAGCCTGGCCGGGCATGTGATCGAGTGCGGGGCCCAGGCCACCGGCGGCATCCTGACCGACTGGGAAACCGTGCAGGAGGATTGGGGTCGCATGGGTTTCCCGATCGCCGAATGCAGTGCGGATGGTCGCTTCGTGGTGACCAAACCGCCACGCAGCGGTGGCCGGGTCAGCGTCGAAAGTGTCTGTGAGCAGATCGTTTATGAAATTGGCGATCCGGGAGCCTATCTGCTGCCGGACGTGTGTTGCGACTTTCGCGATCTTCGGGTCGAAGCGGCGGGCGAAAATCGTGTCGCCGTCAGCGGCGCACGGGGTATTGCACCGGGCGATCACTACAAGGTGTCGGCGACCTGGCAGGACGGCTTTCGCAGTACCGGAACGATGATGATCGGCGGTGTCGCCGCGGTGGACAAGGCCGAAGCCGTGGCCGCCGCGATCCTGCGCCGCACCCGGCGCATGCTCGCCGAACAGGGATTCGCGGACTACCGTCGCAGCAGCGTGGAAGTGCTCGGCGCCGAAGCCAATTGGGGCCCGCATGCGCGGGCACGCGGCACGCGCGAAGTGATCCTCAAGCTGGCGGTGCACCACGACGACAGGCACGCCCTGCAACTGTACTCGCGAGAATTCCTGCCATCCGCCACCTCGATGGCGCAGGGCATCACCGGCTTCGCCGGCGGGCGGCCCACCGTGACACCTCTGGTCCGGCTGTTCTCCTGCCTGGTGCCGAAAGCCGCGGTGAGGATCGAGGTTGATGGACAGGCTTTTTCCGAAGCCGTGCATGCTGAGGCCACGGCCACACCGGCGGTGTCGCCCGCGTCCGCGGAACCGTTGTCGCCGGCGAGGCTGACCATAACGGTTCCGTTGATCGCCCTGGCGTATGGCCGCAGCGGCGACAAGGGGGACTCCGCCAACATCGGCGTGATTGCGCGGCGCGCGGAATTCCTGCCGCTGTTGCGCCATCAACTCAGTGCGGACGCAGTCCGCGAGTATCTGGCGCATCTGGTCGAGGGCGACGTCCGGCGCTACGAATGGCCGGGGCTCGGCGGCCTCAATTTCCTGTTGTCCCAGGCTCTGGGCGGCGGCGGCATGGCGTCGCTGCGGCATGACGCTCAGGGCAAGATGCTGGCGCAGATTCTCATGGGCTTTCCGCTGCAGGTGCCGCGCGACTGGCGCGAAGCCGGCTTGTTGAGAAATTCCGCATGAGGCTGGCTCCGGCCCGCGTGCACGCACCCCGCTTGAGTCGTGCGCAGCGTATCGACGAGATACTGCAAGCGGCGCGTGAGCTGTTCTGCGAGAAGGGCTACGAGTCGACGTTGATGAGCGAGATCGCCGCCAGAATCGGCGTGGTCGAAGGCACGCTCTACAAGTATTTTTCAACCAAGCGCGAACTGCTGCTGCGCGTGCTCGAACACTGGTATGAGGAAATGTTCGGTGACTGCGCACAGGATCTCGTCAGCCTCAGCAGCGCACGTGCGCGCCTGCACCAGCTGATCTGGCGGCATCTGCGTTCGATTCGGGACTACCCGCAACTGTGTCGGCTGATGTTTCGCGAAGCGCGGGCCGACGCGGGCTACCGCGAATCAAACCTGCATGCGCTGAATCGACGCTACACACGTTTTCTGATGGACGTGGTGGAGCAGGGGGTCGCGACCGGAGAGTTTCGTCACGACATGCCGGCCGAGCTGCTGCGCGATCTGGTGTACGGCGGCATCGAGCATCACGCCTGGAGCTATTTCAATGGTCGTGGCCGGCTCGATATTGACCGACTGGCACAACGGATCGGAGATCTGCTGTGCGAAGGGCTGATCCGACCGCCCGAGATTCTTATTCCATGATCGAGACAGTCGATATGAAAGCATCGAGCGGTGCGTTGACGCCGCGTCTGCAGGCGGCGCGCAAACAGGTTTCGAGCTGGCCGTTCGATTCGGTACTGGTCGCCAACCGCGGCGAGATCGCGGTACGTGTGTTGCGCACCGTACAAGCGCTGGGCCTGCGCGGGCTGATCGTGCATCACGCGGCGGATCGCCACACCCCGGCGGTCCGGATGGCCGACCAAGCGATCGAGATCACCGGCAGCACGCCGGTCGCCGCCTATCTGGACGGCGCACAGATTCTCGACAAGGCCAAGGCGGCCGGCGCTGGCGCGATCCACCCCGGCTATGGGTTCCTCTCCGAAAACAGCGGCTTCGCCCGCGCCGTGGAGGCCGCCGGCCTCGCCTTTGTCGGCCCCACGCCCGAGCAGATCGATTTGATGGGTGACAAGGTGCGTGCCAGAAACTTCGTCGAGAAGGCCGGTTTCCCGGTCGCCCCCAGCGCCATCGAGGACGACGACCCCGCCAGCTTCGTCGAACGCGCCCGCGCCGTCGGCGCGCCGCTGCTGATCAAGCCGTCCGCCGGTGGCGGCGGCAAGGGCATGCGCATCGTGCGTGATCTTTCCCTGCTGGAAACCGAAATCGATCGAGCGCGCAGCGAAGGCCAACGCTATTTCGGCGACGGCCGCCTCTACGCTGAACGCTACGTCGAGAATCCACGCCACATCGAAGTCCAGGTGCTCGGCGACGGTCGGGGCAAGGTCGTGCACTGCTTCGAACGCGAATGCTCGGTGCAGCGTCGTTTCCAGAAGATCGTGGAAGAAACGCCATCGCCCGCATTGACGCCCGGCAAGCGCGAGGACATCTGCGAAACCGCCGCCGGCATCGCCCGCTCCTGCGGCTACCGCAATGCCGGCACCGTGGAATTCATCTTTGGCCAGGACGGCGAGTTCTATTACCTGGAAACCAATACCCGCCTGCAGGTCGAGCATCCCGTCACCGAGCAGATCACCGGTCTCGATCTGGTGCTGGAGCAGCTTTGCGTCGCCGCCGGTCAGCCGCTGCCGTATGCCCAGGCCGACATTCAGGCCAGCGGTCATGCCATCGAATTCCGCATCTATGCCGAAGATCCCGGCCGGGGCTATACGCCGACCACCGGACCGATACTCAAATGGAAACCGGGCGAAGGCGAGGGCGTGCGCATGGATGCCGGTGTGCTCGAAGGTGGCGAGGTCACCGCCAGCTTCGACCCCATGATCGCCAAGCTGATCATCACCGGCGCCGACCGGTCCGAGGCCATCGCCCGCGCGGACCGTGCCCTCGCCGAGACCGTGCTGCTCGGGTGCAAGACCAATACCGCGTTCCTGCGAAGACTGATCGCCCACCCGGCCTTCGTGTCCGGCGACGTGCACACCGGCTTTCTCGACGCCAATCCGCAGATTGCCGCAGACCCGGCGATGGACGAGAGCATGACCCAATCGCTGCTGGCCGCGGCCAGCCTGGTCACACGCACGATGCGCGATACCGCCGATGCGGTGCCGGAGTTGCATGCGGCAATCGGGGCTTGGAGCAACTGATGCGGGTTTGCTTGGGCACGCCCTCTCCCGGCCCTGCGGGCCGCCCTCTCCCGCACGCGGGAGAGGGAACCCTTGAAAAGCCCCTCGCCCGCGTGCGGGAGAGGGGTTGGGGAGAGGGCGCGCGCGGAGCGCGCGAATGGGCTTGCACGCGTCTCAACCCTGCGGTAGTGACTGTCTCCCTACGGCATTCGACGAACGGAGCCACGGCTATACCCAAGTCCAAGGAGCACTCAAGCCCGCGTGATCGCCTCACGCGCGAAAGGGCCAAAACGCTTCGCAGCCGGCAGACCGACGCGGAGCAAAAACTCTGGTACCGGCTGAGGGCCAAGCGATTCCTCGGGCTCAAGTTCAAGCGCCAGTATCCGGTCGGCTCTTTCATCGTTGATTTTGTCTGTCTCGCGCGCGGCCTCGCCATCGAGATCGATGGCGGCCAGCACGCCGAACAACAGGATCAAGACGCGCGCAGAACCCGGTATCTCAATCAGCGCGGCCTACGCGTGCTTCGGTACTGGAACGACGATGTCCTGCATCGAACGGACGCTGTGCTCGAACACCTTCGTCTCTGCCTGGCAGAGACGCCCTCTCCCCCGGCCCCTCTCCCGCACGCGGGCGAGGGGAGCGAGTGACGGTATGCACCATGCTTTCAAACTCGAAGACGCCGAGTACAGCGTCGAACTGTCCCGTGCCCGCCAAGGCTATCGCCTGCATCTGCACGGCAGCGAGATTCCGATCGACCTCGTTTCCAACGAGGACGGCAGCGCCTGGCTGCACGTGGCCGGGCAGCGTGAGCGCGTCTGGATCGCGCAGCGCGGCGACGAGGTCTGGGTACATCTCAATGGTGAAGCCCACAGCCTGCGTTACGAGCATCCATTGCAACGACTCGCTCAGGCCCAGGCCGGTGGCGGCGATGTCATCGCCGCGCCGATGCCCGGCAGCATCGTCGCCATCCATGTGGAACCCGGTGCCACCGTCAGGACCGGCCAGCCGCTGCTGGTCATGGAGAGCATGAAGATGGAAACCACGATCAGCGCGCCGGCCGATGGCGCGGTCGAGGCCGTGCACTTCGCCGTCGGCCAGACCTTCGACCGCGATGCGGTGCTGGTGAGCATGGCGGCGCTGGAGGACTAAAAGAACCATGAACCGCATCCAGTCGAAACTCAGTACCGCAGCGCCGGATTTTCGCGCCAATTTCGAGCACAACGCCAGGATCGCTGATGACTTCAAGGCGCGCCAGGAAGCCGTGCGCCACCAACGCCCGCAGCGCGATATCGATCGTCTGCGCAAGCAGGAAAAATTGCTGGTGCGCGAGCGCCTGAAACTGCTGCTCGATCCCGGCACGCCGTTCCTGGAGTTGTCGTCGCTGGCCGCCAATGAAGCCTATGGCGGTGAAGTGCCGGGCGCCGGCTGCGTCACCGGTATCGGCATCGTCTCGGGCCGGGAAGTGGTGATCAATGCCGGCGATGCCTCGGTCAAGGGCGGCGCCTGGTATCCGCTGACGGTGAAGAAGACCGTACGCGCACTGGACATCGCCGTGGAAAACCACCTGCCGGTGGTGCATCTGTGCGATTCGGCCGGCGGCTTTCTGCCCTTGCAGGCGGAGTTGTTCGCGGACAAGTACTACGCGGGGCGCATCTTCAGAAACCAATGCCTGCTGTCGAAGATGGGCGTGCCGCAGGTGGCGGTGGTGCTGGGGCATTGCACCGCCGGCGGCGCCTATGTGCCGGGACTGTCGGACTACAACGTGATCGTGCGCGGCACTGGTGCGATCTTTCTGGCCGGGCCGCCGCTGGTCAAGGCGGCCACCGGCGAGGAAGTGACGGTCGATGAGCTCGGCGGTTGCGATATGCACACCAGCGTGTCCGGAACCGCGGACTATCCGGCTTCCAGCGAGGAAGAAGGCATCGCCATCGCCCGTGACATCGTCGCGCAGTTCAGGCGGCCGCAGAAGGCCGTGGTGGAGCGCGAAACACCGGAGGATCCGTACTACGATCCGTCCGAGCTCTACGGCATCCTGCCGCAGGACATCAAGCAGGGTTTCGACATGCACGAGGTGATCGCACGCATGGTCGACGGCAGCCGCTTTCACGAATATCAGCCGCAGTACGGAAAAACCCTGATCTGCGGCTACGCGCACCTGTGGGGCTACAAGATCGGCATCCTTGCCAACAACGGGGTGCTGTTCAACGACAGCGCGCTCAAGGGCGCGCACTTCATCGAATTGTGCAATCAGAACCGTACGCCGCTGGTGTTCCTGCAGAACATCACCGGCTTCATGGTCGGACGCGAGTACGAGCGGCGCGGCATCACCAAGGACGGCGCCAAGATGATCATGGCGGTGTCCAACAGCGAAGTGCCCAAGTTCACGGTGATGTGCAACGGCTCCTTCGGCGCCGGCAACTACGGCATGAGCGGGCGCGCATTCGATTCACGTTTTCTGTTCTCCTGGCCGCACAGCCAGATTTCGGTGATGGGGGCGGAGCAGGCCGCCAATACACTGGCGGACGTGAAAGTGCGGCAACTGCGCAAGCAGGGTCAGGAACTCACGGATGAACAGATCGCCGCGATCCGCGATCCGGTGCTCGGTGAATTCAAGCGCAAGCAGTCCGCGAACTGGTCCACCTCCGAAATCTGGGACGACGGCATCATCGATCCGGTCGATACGCGCCATGCGCTCGGTATCACCCTGTCGGCTTCGCTCAATGCGCCGATTGCGCAGCCGCGGTATGGGGTGTTCCGGATGTAGGGAACCGGTTGTGGCCTGTGTCATCCAAGCTCTTCGAAAACAGCTTGCATTGGATATGGTGTTGTAGTTAACTAAAACACTATTGCAATGAGTTCGAGGGCGGGGCGTCATGAGCGTTGGCTTGGGGCCGAACACGGTATTGCTGCTGTTTCACATCGCTGCCGGCGGCGTGGGGCTGGCGTCCGGGGCCGTTGCGCTGACGGCTGCCAAGGGCGGCAGGCTGCACCGCAAGAGCGGAATCCTTTTCGTCTACAGCATGTGCATCATGGCGGCCATCGGCGGATCGCTGGCTTCGGTGACGCATTTCGCGATCAGCGGCGAGCTGGTCGAACCCAAGCGGCTGTCGGTGATCGCGGGTGGCCTCAGCCTCTATCTGGTCACGACCGCGCTGCTGACCGTTCGGCCCCGCACCGCCCGCACTGTTTGGATCGATGCCGGCCAATTCGTGTTTGCGCTCGCCGTGGGCGGCTTGAGCCTCAAGTGGGGCATCGATGCCCTGCGCAGCCCCGGTGGTTCACAGGATGGCTTGCCCGCTGCACCTGCCTTGATCTTTGGTGCGGTGGCCTTGCTGGCCGGGATGGGGGATCTGCGCGCGCTGCTGGCCCGAGGGCTTGAAGGTGCCCAGCGCACCGCCCGACATCTGTGGCGCATGTGTTTCGCCCTGTCGATCGCGGCCGCATCATTTTTTTTGGGGCAGGCCTCGCTGTTTCCCGAGGCCGTCCGCAACCCGCTGCTGCTCGGCATACCAGTGCTGTTGGTGCTGGCCCTGATGCTTTACTGGCTGCTGCGCCTGCTGTTCACGTCGTGGCGGCTTCGTGCCCGGCCGGCTGCGCCTGCGTTGTCCGCGGGGTCGACCTGAATCGGAACGAGTGATGGATCATGACTGGAACGACACGCAGCCGATCTACCGCCAGCTCCACGACCGGGTGGTGGCGATGATTCTTGACGGCCTGCTTCAGGAGGGCGATGCGCTGCCCTCGGTGCGGACCGTGGCGGCCGAGTCGCGGGTCAATCCCTTGACCGTGCTGAAGGCCTACCAACAACTCGTCGACGAGCAGTTGGTGGAAAAGAAGCGAGGCCGGGGGATGTTCGTCATGGACGGTGCGCGGGATTTTCTGTTGCGCGGCGAGCGTCAGAAGTTCCTGAGCGAGGACTGGCCCCGAATTCGCGAAACCATCGAACGTCTCGGCCTGAATGCGGAGACCCTGTTGGAAACCCCACCGGTGGTTCCACCGCGCACCCAGCAAAGGAGGCGTTGAACCATGTCCTGTATCGAGGCGCGCGGACTGCGCAAGCACTACGGAAAGACCGTGGCGCTGGACGGCATCGATCTGCAACTGGAAGAAGGTCGGATCCTCGGGCTGATCGGCCCGAACGGGGCCGGAAAGAGCAGTCTGCTCGGCGCCATTCTCGGTTTGATTCCGTATGGCGGTGACTTGAAGGTGCTCGGGCGCGACCCCTGGGCGCAACGCGACGAATTGATGCTGGACGTCTGTTTCATCGCCGATGTCGCGGTGTTGCCGGGCTGGCTCAAGGTGTCGCAGGCGCTGGACTACGTTGCCGGGGTACACCCGCGCTTCGATCGGGCCAAGGCCGAGGCCTTTCTGGCCAGGACTACGATCGGGCGTGGCCGCCGCGTGCGGCAGCTGTCCAAGGGCATGCTCACGCAGCTGCATCTGGCGCTGATTATGGCGATCGACGCCAAACTGCTGGTGCTGGACGAACCGACCCTGGGGCTGGACCTGCTGTATCGCAAGCAGTTCTACGACAGCCTGCTCAACGACTACTTCGATCACGGCCGCAGCATCGTCGTGACCACGCATCAGGTCGAGGAGGTGCAGCACATCCTCACCGATGTGATGTTCCTGAATCGTGGGCGAACGGTACTCGAATGCAGTATGGAGGCCTTCGAGCAGCGCTATCTGGAAGTGATGGTGCATCCGGCGCAACTCGAGACGGCGCGGGCGCTGGGGCCGATCCATGAGCGCACCGCGTTCGGCCGCAGCGTTCTGTTGTTCGACGGGGTCGAGCGCGAACAACTCGCCCCATTGGGCGAACTGCGCACGCCGACGATTGCCGACCTGTTCGTGGCCCTGATCGGCAATCTCGAACAGGGAATGCCGGAGCGTGTGTCATGAATTCAGAACCGGCTTCGGTGCCCGTTCGTCTGCCGCTGCGGCGCGTGCTGTACTGGTCGATACGGCGCGAGCTGTGGGAGAACCGGTCTCTGGTATTTGGACCGATGATCGCCGCCGCGGTGGTGCTGCTCGGATTCGGACTCGGTTCGATGCAACTGGCTGCGGGCATGCGCGAACTGGCGATGCTCGACTCCTTGCAGCAGCAGGCCTGGATCAACAAGCCCTATCGCATGGCGGCGATTCCGTTGATTTTCACGACGGTACTGATCGGCTTCTTCTACTGCCTCGACGCCCTGTACGGCGAACGGCGCGATCGCAGCATCTTGTTCTGGAAGTCGATGCCGGTCTCCAATCTGATCACGGTGCTGTCCAAGGCCAGCATTCCTTTCGTGGTCCTGCCGCTGATCGGATTCGCGACGGTGCTGTGTACGCAACTGATCATGCTGCTGACGAGTACTGCGATCCTGCTCGCGAACAGCCTCGGCATCGCTTCGCTGTGGACGCAGCTGGCGCTGCCGCAGATGACACTGACACTGATCTACGGACTGTTCACGCTGGCGCTGTGGCACGCCCCGATCTACGGATGGCTGCTGCTGGTATCGGCCTGCGTCCGCCGCTCGGCATTTCTGTGGGCCGTATTGCCGCCGTTGGGGCTGGTCGTGCTGGAGCGTATCGCCTTCGGCAGCTCGCAAGTCTTTGATCTGCTCAAGGACCGGCTGGTCGGCTTCTATCCACATGCCTTCGCCGTGAACGACGTGGGCGGACAGACCGTCATCGACCGGCTCTCCTTGCTGCAACCCTTGAGTTTTCTTTCGTCGCCCGGCCTCTGGGCCGGCTTGATCGTGGCCGCCGCCTGTCTTGCCGCAGCGGTCTACCTGCGCCGCTACCGCGAACCGATTTAAGCGATTTGAGCAATTGGGGATTTAGATGCGTATTTCACCGGAGAGACCAAGGCCATGAATACCGCCGTCATTACGCCGGGCGCAGGCCTCGGCACACTGGCCGACACCGCCCTGAAAACGGCCGCCCGCTTCTGGATCGGGATCGCGGCGATCGGTCAGGTGGTCTTCGTGTTCGCGGTGGCGTCGTTCTATTCCACGACGGCGATGCGCGGCCATCCGGAGTCCTGGAACCGGTTCATGACGCACGGCTATATCCCGGAACAGCCGCTCGGGAATCTTGTCGTCGGCATCCATCTGGCGCTGGCGGTGTTCATCACGCTCAGTGGACTGGTGCAGTTGGTCCCCGGCGTCCGCGCCCGGGTACCGGTGCTGCATCGTTGGAACGGCAGGCTCTACGTGATCTCGGCCTTCGTGATCAGCATCGCCGGGCTCTACATGAGCTGGTTTCGCGGTGCGGCCGGCGACACGTTCCAACAAGTGGGCATCAGTTTCAATGCCATCCTGATCATGCTGTGCGCCAGCATGGCGCTGCGCTACGCGGTGGCACGGGATTTCGTCCGTCATCGCCGCTGGGCGCTGCGGCTGTTTCTGGTGGTCAGCGGCGTCTGGTTCTTTCGCGTGGGTGTGATGCTGTCCGGCCTGATTTTCGGCGGGCCCTTCGGCTACGACCCCAGTACATTCCGCGGGCCGATGCTGACGACGATCGGATTCGCGCAGACGCTGTTGCCGCTGAGCGTGCTGGAGCTGTACCTGTATGCCCGCGACCGGGCCGGTTCAGGCACCCGCATCGCGGTGGCCACGCTGCTGATCGTCCTGAGTGTGGCCACCGCGGCTGGTATCGCCGGCGCTACCAGATCGATGTGGCTGCCGAGAATCGCCGCTGCGTTCGATCCGCGCGTGTCGATTGCGGAAACGTTGACGAGCGTGATCGATCGCGACGGCATGGACGCGGCGGTCGAGGAATATCACCGGCTTCGGGCAAGTGGCACGGACCACTACAACTTCGATGAAGCTCAGCTCAACAGCCTGGGCTACCAGCGTCTGCGGATGGCACATCCGGACCAGGCGATCCGCATCTTCCAGCTGAACGTGGAGGCCTATCCGCTATCCGGCAATGTGCATGACAGCCTGGCGGAAGCCTATCTGGCGGCTGGCCAGCGTGAACTCGCGATCGCCAGCTATCACAAGGCGCTGGAGCTGGAGCCGGACAAGCGCAGCGCGCAGCAGGCCTTGCAGACGCTGGGCACGCCCTAAACCTGAGCTAAACGACTATGAACCAACTCATCGATTCGCCAATCCCTACGAAACTGAAGCTTAGCGCATTGTGGGCTTCAACCATGTTTTGCTACATCTACTGCGACTATTTCGAGCTGTATACGCCTGAAAAATTAGAGAGCATGCTGCAAGGAAACCTCGGGCCACTTGGATCAGTTTCACAAGGTCTTCTGATGGGGCTATCCGTGATGATGGCAGTCCCAAGCCTCATGGTATTTCTGTCTGTCGCACTGCCTGCTCGCTACAACAAACTTCTCAACATCGTGTTTGGGGCTTTCTTTACTTTATTGATGGCTTTGCTCGCATACTTGGCCGAGTGGTATTTCTACAAGTTCTTCGCGGCAATCGAGGCGGTGCTTTCGGCGTTGGTCGTGTGGCATGCATGGAAGTGGCCGAAAGCTGAGAACGCCGTCTAACTCAGGCATCCGGCCGCACCTGCTCTTCCATGAAGGCCTGAACCAGCGGCGGCAGTTCCGGCGGTGTCACGTCCACATCCTCGGCGAGATGCTTGATGATCGCCTCGAACGCCGCGATCCGTGCCTTGTGCTTGTGCCTGGCGTCGATGCGTGTCCACGGTGCCCATGTCGTGGAACATCGTTCCAGCATGTCCGCGTAGGCCGTTTCGTAGTCGTCCCAGCGTGCTCGATTGCGGATGTCGTCTTCGGTCAGCTTCCAGCGTTTGCCGGGCGTTTCATAGCGCTTGATGAAGCGACGCATCTGGGTGTTGCGGTCGATGTCGAGGAACAGTTTGACGATGCGCACGTTTTCCTCGACGAGGCTGCGCTCGAACTGATTGATCTCGTCGTAGGCGCGTTGCCAGGCGTCCGGTTCGGCGAAACCCTCGACGCGCTCGACCAGCACGCGGCCGTACCAGCTTCGATCGAAGATCGTCAGTTCGCCCTGCAAGGGCATCCGCTCCCAGAAGCGTTGCATCCAGTGCTGGCGCCGCTCGCGGCCGTCCGGCGCGCCGATCTGCCAGACCTGAAGTGTTCTGGGATCCAGCGCCCAGCCGATGCGGCGGATCAGGCCGCCCTTGCCGGCGGAGTCCCAGCCCTCGAGCACCACGATGGCCCGGCGGCTCTGCCGGGCGTAGGCGTGCTGCAGTTGCTGAAGCTGCCGTTGCAGCTCTTTCAGCTGCGACTCATCACGTTTCTGGCTCATGGCCCGCAGTGTAGAGGGTGTCGGCCCGCGAGGAATCCCAGTGTGCCGGCGCGGACGAAGCCCCGAGTGCTACTACGACCAACGGCTGATCCCAAAATGTACGCAGGTCGCGCAAGATGGCGCCTGAAGTCGCCCGAACGGGTGAAGCGTTCGGCTGCGTGATTCCCAGACTGGGCACTGGATGCCTGGCACGATTTCTGGAGGTAGCACTGATGAGCAAGTATGTCGATGTGCATCGTCGTTCCATCGAGGATCCGGAAGGCTTCTGGGGCGAAATCGCGCAGGATCTGCACTGGGACAAGCCCTGGGACCGTGTGCTCGACAGAAGCCGTGCGCCGATGTACCAGTGGTTTTCCGGCGGCCGGCTCAACACCTGCTACAACGCGCTGGACCGCCACGTCGAGGGCGGTCGCGCCGAGCAGGCGGCGCTGATCTACGACAGCCCGGTGACCGGCACGGTCCGCAGGTTCAGCTATCGCGAACTGCGCGACTGGGTGGCCCGTTTCGCGGGCGTGCTGGTCGCGCAGGGCGTGAAGCCGGGCGACCGCGTGGTGATCTACATGCCGATGGTGCCCGAGGCGGCGGTAGCGATGCTGGCCTGTGCCCGCATCGGCGCCGTGCACTCGGTGGTGTTCGGCGGCTTCGCCGCGCCGGAACTGGCCAAGCGCATCGACGATGCCAAACCGGTGGCGGTGATTTCGGCGTCCTGCGGAATCGAGCCGACGCGCGTGATCGCCTACAAACCCTTGCTGGATCAGGCATTGGCGATCGCCGCGCACAAGGTGGATTGCTGCGTCGTGTTGCAACGACCGCAGTGTGTGGCCAGCTTGCAGGTGGGTCGTGATGTGGACTGGGACGAACAGATCGCCAAGGCCGAGCCGGCCGCCTGCGTGTCGGTGGCCGCGACCGACCCGCTGTACATCCTCTACACCTCCGGCACCACCGGAAAGCCCAAGGGCGTGGTCCGCGACAACGGCGGCCACGCGGTGGCGCTGAAATGGTCGATGAAGGCGGTCTACGACATCGAGCCGGGCGAGGTGATGTTCACGGCCTCGGACGTCGGCTGGGCGGTGGGCCATTCCTACTTGGTCTACGGCCCCTTGCTGCATGGCTGCACCACGGTGCTGTTCGAGGGCAAGCCGGTGGGCACGCCGGACGCCGGTGTGTTCTGGCGCGTCATCGAGCAGCACGGCGTGGTCACCCTGTTCACGGCACCGACGGCGTTTCGTGCGATCAAGAAGGAGGACCCGCGCGGCGAGCTGATCGGCCAGTACGACCTTTCGAAGTTCCGGGCGCTGTATCTGGCCGGCGAGCGCTGTGATCCGGACACGATTGCCTGGGCGAGCGAAAAACTGAATGTCCCGGTGGTGGACCACTGGTGGCAGACCGAAACCGGCTGGCCGGCCGCGGCGAACTGTCGCGGCATCGAGGAATTGCCGGTCAAGCCGGGTTCCGCCACCGTCGCGGTGCCGGGCTATGACATTCAGGTGCTGAACGAGGAAGGCCGGACCATGGGTGCGGACGATATCGGCAACATCGTGATCAAGCTGCCCTTGCCACCCGGTACGCTGCTGACGATGTGGAACAACGAGCATGGCTATCGCGAGCACTACCTCACGCGCTATCCGGGTTACTACCTCACCGGCGACGCGGGATTTCTCGACGGCGATGCCTATCTGTCGATCATGTCGCGCATCGACGACATCATCAATGTCGCCGGTCATCGCCTGTCCACCGGCGGCATGGAGGAGATTCTGGCGGCGCATCCCGACGTCGCCGAATGCGCGGTGATCGGCATGGCCGATGCCACCAAGGGCCAGCTGCCGGTCGGATTGGTGGTGCTCAAGTCGGGTGTCGATCGACCGCACGACGAGATCGAGCGGGAGTTGATCGCACGTGTCCGCGATCAGATCGGCGCCGTGGCCGCGTTCAAACGGGTTCTGGTGGTCGAGCGTCTGCCCAAGACCCGCTCCGGCAAGGTTCTGCGCGCGACCATGCGGGCGATTGCCGACAACCAGACCTACAATGTTCCGCCGACGATCGACGATCCGGCGATTCTCGACGAGATCACAGCGGCCCTGAGCGCGTCGCGCTTCTGAGTGAGGTCACGCCCGCAGACGGGCGCTTGTCATTATCGAAACGGCCGGCTTGTCCCGGCCGTTTCGCTTTCGAACGATTCTTGCGTTTTCGGCAGCTTTCCGGGATTTCATTCTGAATGCCGGGCCTCTCGAAGATTCCCACTTTCGCATCCGAACCTAGTCATTTCGGATGAAGCTCTCATTATTGCGCGCCGGTACCTTCTGAGTGACCGGCGGTGAAGCGTACTAGGACTGGACCCATACGCACCCGCGACGACAACGATTCACCGATGACGGTGACACGCTCGGCCGCAACGACAACATGTACTTCGATGACAGCACATTCAAGGCGAATCCTTACGTGGAACACAACGATCTGTTCCTGAAGGCCAAGTACAGCCTGGGGTAGACGAGGCGGAGCATACGAAGTCGATCGTACGAGTGCGCACAAACAAACCCAGAAAGCGGTTCCCCTGTCGCGACCGGGCCTAAGCCCCGATACGACGCGGGATACCTGATTCAGTGCGAGGGGAGAGAGGCAATGGCCAAGCAAGGAAGCGGCACCAGCATGGGGCCCGCGTTGCGGGCATTTCTATTCGGTGTGCTGACGATGACGCTGGTCCCCGGGCCGGTCAGCGCCGGCTCGTTCGATGTCGGTGAGCTGTCGGGCAGTTACAAGCTCACGCTCAACTACGGCGTCGGTGTACGCATGCAGGATCAGGATCAGCGCCTGATCGCCGGCGAGGTGGATCCGCTGTTGATCACCGTTCTTCCGGGAGACCGGCCGGGTCAGCCGCCACAGCTGGTGTCGTTCGGTCACACCGGGCTACCCACCCAGATCAACTTCGACGACGGCAATCGCAATTTCGACAAGTACTCCGCGTTCACGAATCGCGCGAGCATCCTCGGTGAACTGGAATTCTCCTATCGCAATTACGGCTTGGTCGTCAGCGGCGACGCGTTCTACGACTGGGCCTATACCCATCGCAACGACAATGATTCACCGGACACGGTCAACAAGACCGGGCCCAATGACGAGTTCACCGAGCAGACCGAAAAGTACGACGGGCGCCGCGCGCGACTGCTGGATGCCTATGTCTACGGAGACTGGTTCTTCGGCGAGGACATTAGCCTCAACCTGCGTCTGGGACAGCACCTCGTGGCGTTCGGCGACAGCCTGTTCTTCCTCGGCATGGCCAGTTCGCAGAGCCCGGCGGATGCGACCAAGGCCTTCGTGCCCGGCGCCGAGGTCAAGCAGATTCTGCTGCCGACCCAGCAGGTCTCGATGTCTCTGGGCATCGGCTACGACTGGACGATACTCGGCTACTACAAACTCGAATACGCCAACACCGAGATTTTCCCGGTCGGCGACTATTTCTCCCCGTCGGACGCGGTGGGGCCGGGCGCCACGTTCGTCTACGGATCGATCAATCCGGTCTATCTGGACGGGTGCCCAGGTCTGTTGCCGGAGCCGCTCGACCAGCTCTGCAACCTCGGCGGTATCGGCGCGGTGACCGGGGCGACACCCACGATCAACTCGTATCGTGCGCAGGACATCAAGCCCAGCGATCATGGCCAGTGGGGCGCCGGCATCAAGTACCAGCTGAGCGGCAATACCAACGTCGGCCTGTATTACCTGCGCTATCACGACACCAATCCCGCGGTGATCCTGAATCCGGGGTTCGCGCCGTTCGCCACGGTGCCGCCGGTGACCACGCAGATCATCAATCAGTACGTGCCCGTGACCTACAACGTGAAGTATTTCGACGGCATCGACATGGCGGCGCTGGGCCTGTCGACCACGATCGGTCCGGTCAACTTCACCAGCGAGCTGAGTTATCGCCACAACGCCGTGACCTCGGTGCAGGCCGACGTTTCGGACGTGCTGAGCCCGATCTTCACGCGCGGCGATTTCGCGCAACTACTGATGTCCGGCATCTATGCGGCCAACCCGCACTTCTTCTTCGACGATCTGGCCCTGGTGGGCGAGTTCGGCTATCTGTGTCTGCTGGACGCCAAGGCGGTCGAGTCGACGCCCGGCATCATCATGCGCGGCGATGGCGACGAGCCGTTCTACGACGAGGACTCCGCCGGCTTTCAGACCCTGGCGATCCCCACGCGCCACAACCTGGTGCCGGGCTGGGACTTCTCGATGCCGATTTCCTATGGTTATTTGTTCTACGGCAATCCCTCGATGTCCGGTGCCTTCGGTCCGCTTTACGGCGAGGGCGATCAGCGCCTGAGCGTCGGCGTGTCGATGCGCTATCTGCAGAATCTTCAAGTCGGTGTCAGCTACAACATGTTCTTCGGCGATGCCGACAAGACCATCGGCGAGAGCACGCTCAAGGCCAATCCCTATGTCGATCGGAACTACCTGTCGTTCAATGTGAAATATCTGCTCTGAGGCGGCGCGAAATCCATCCATACAGGTGAGGCGCGGCGCCAAGCGCGGCAGCAAGCTGTTGAGCATGAGCCAAAGCACATTCGACCCCGGCGAGTTCCGCAAGGCGCTCGGTAGCTTCGCCACCGGCGTGACGGTGATCACTACGCGCGCGCCGGACGGCACGCCCGTGGGACTCACCGCCAACAGTTTCAACTCGGTCTCGCTGAGCCCGCCGCTGGTGTTGTGGAGCTTGGCGCGCAGCTCCGGCGCGCTGGATATCTTTCGCGGCGCGCGGCACTGGGCCGTGCATGTGCTGAGCGCCGCGCAAGAGCCATTGTCCAGCCGATTTGCGCGGCGTGGCGAGGACAAATTCGCCGAGCTGGAACTGGACGAAGGTCCGGACGGCATCCCGCTGCTGCGCGATTGCACGGCGCGCTTCGAGTGCCGCAACAGCTTTCAATACGAGGGCGGGGATCACGTGATCTTCGTCGGCGAGGTCCTCGGTTTCGAGCGGCGTGATGACGCGCCGCTGGTGTTTCACGGTGGCCGTTACGCGCATGCCACCGCCAGGGACAGCGGCGGGCAGCCGCGGCTCGCGCACCTTGCCGGCAGTTTCAATGAGGATTTCCTCGGCTACCTGCTGGGGCGCAGCCACTTTCAGTTCTTCGGGCAGCTGCGTCCGCATCTGGTCGAAGCCGGCCTCAGTGACGAGGCCTTCTACGTGCTCTCGACGCTGACGCTCAAGCCGATGATGTTCGCGTCCGACCTCGACACCGGCATGGCCGAGGTGCTCGATGAGAGCCATCGTGATGCCGTGCTGACGCTGGTCCGGCAGGGAATGGTGCAAACCCGCCAGTCGGCGGCGGGTCTGGCCTACGAACTGACCGACGCCGGGCGCGACTGCGCGTTGCGACTGATTTCACGCGCCAAGTCCGTGGAGTCCGACGTCCTGGAACGGCTCGGAGCCGCCGACGCGGTGGTTCTGAAATCGCTGTTGAACCGGCTGCTGGGGGTCATCGACCCCGGAGCGGCGGCGATCTGGGAAAGCGCCGGCGCTTCGTCGCGCTGATCGGTTCTGGTCTCGCGCAAAGACGCAAAGGTAAAAGCGTACAAAAAAGATGCTCTTCTTTTGATGTTCTTTGTGTCTTTGCGCGAGATCCAGGTTTGTGTCGATCAAGGCATCCACGCCCCACCATTCACGTCCAGCGCCGCGCCGGTGACCGCGCTTGCATAGTCGGACGCCAAGAACAGCGCGGCGCGCGCGCATTCGTCATCGGTCGGTACCCGCCCCAGCGGAATCATCGCGGCGATGCCGGCCTTGATCTGTTCCTCGGGAATGCCATTCTCCTCGGCAGTGCGCTTCACGTAGCCCGCCACCGGCGCGCCCCACATCCATCCCATGTGCACGGTGTTGACGCGAATGTTCTTCGGCCCGAGTTCCTTGGCCAGGTATTTCACGCTGGTGGCCAGCGCCGCCTTGGATGCGGCGTAGCCGGCTTCGCCCAGCGGCGGCACCTGGCGCACCGCCATGGTGTTGATCATGACCACGGCACCGCCGGTCTTCTGCATGTGCGGAATCGTGGCTTGGGTGAGCTTGAGCGTGCCCAGCAGATTGGTTTCCAGCGGTCCGCGCCAGCTGTCGAGATCGGCGGTGGAGGCATTGTCCATGTCGCCATGGAAGAAGGCGCTGTTGACCAGTGCGTCGACGCGTCCGAAACGGTCCATGGCCTGGCTCAGCAGACGTTCGCATTGCGCGCGATCGGTGATGTCGGTGGTGCACTTGAGCACGGCCGTGTCCGTTCCCAGTTCACGGATGCGCGCTTCGGCATCCTCCAGCTTGTCGGCCGAACGGGCCGCCACCACCACGCCGGCGGCACCCTCTCGCGCGGCCTCCACGGCCAGTTTCACGCCCAGGCCGGGTCCGATTCCGGACACGATGACCACCTTGTTCTTCATCAGCATTGGCAAGCTCCCCTGTGTGATTCTGAGGGCCGAGCGGCCCGCGTGGCGCTCATGCGGTGTCGGCCGTCTGTTCGATGTGGCGATCGCGATAGGCGGCAAAGTCTGCTCGCAGGCGCTCATCGCTGAGCCCGAACTGCGCGGCGCTGTAGTCGTGCCCGCCCTTGTGGGTCTCGGCGTCCGAGGCCAGCCACCGCGCCATCGCGAGCTCCACCTCCGGCCTCAGCTCACGGCCGATGAACGCGTAGATGCGGCGCGCCACCTCCAGCGGCCGGCGCACCGTGTCCTCGAAGCGCACGTCCAGAAACTGCTCCGGTGCGGATCCCCGAACCTGCATTGTGTGCAGCAGCGCCCGGTTCATGAGTTCGCTCCAGGAGTGCCCGGCGGCGGCCGGATCGGCGTCATCGCTGTAGATGCACCACAGCGTATGGATGAAGCTGGCGATCGACGGAATGCTTTGCAGCGGATCACGGTGGGTCTGTACCACCATGGCGCCCGGAAACACGCGCAGCAGGGTGTCCATGCGCAGCAGATGGTGCGGTGCCTTGAGCACCCAGCGTTCGGCGACGATGCCGCGCTTGCGTTTCTGCCATTGCAGGAATTGCAGCATGCGGCGCAGGTAGTCGTAGACCGGTGTCTGGTCCTGGCGGTCCAGCCAGCTCATGTAGCCCGGGATGTCCGCATAGGCATTGAACGCGGACAGGAAGGAGTGCTCCGTGAGCATCACCTCCTCGTCGGCCGCATCGGCATCCATGGGGTGGATTGCCGTGAGCTTGGGCATCGCCTCGGTCATCATGTCGACCATCGCGTGCGCCTGGGCGATGCGTTCGCCGGGCTGCTCCAGGCTTTCGTTCTCGAACGGAACCGGGAACTGCGATTCCCAGAACGCCATCCAGTGGAACGCCGGGTCGCAGGCCAGCAGGCGATGCAGCTTGGTGGTGCCGGTGCGCGGCAGGCCGACGATCACCACCGGCGGTGGCAGCGCCTCATCGGCAATTTCGGGATGCCGCGAGAACCAGTCCTCAATGCGCAGGCGGTTGGCCAGTTGGCCGACGATCTTCTGCTGCAGCACGTAGCGGCCGGTGTCGGACAGTCGTGCCTGCGTGTCCAGGGCTTCGCAGAGGGTGTCCAGGCCGGCGCGAAAGCTCGGATCGCCGAAATCGGACAGGCCGGCGGTCTGGTCCCGGGCCTGCGCCATCAGCATCTCGGGCAGGAAGTGGCGCGGCGCACTCACGCCCTCAGCTCCTCACGCAATGCAGGCAGCTTTCGCACGGCAGTACTGGGGTGCACATGTTCGTCCGCGCCGACCCAGCGCATGCACATCGTGCCGACGCGGTGCCCCGCCGCCTGCAGCCAGTTCGGGTGTCCTGGGTCGCGCTGCGACAGGATCATGGTGACGCCGCCGTCCGCATCCAGTTTCGCCGAATGTTTGTTCAGACAGATGTCGTGGTACCGGTAATCCAGCGATTCCATCCACCAGTTGTTGATCTGCAGATTCCAGAAGCGGCACCTCGGCACGCGCGGAATATGGATCACCAGCGCCTCGTCCTCGGCGAGCTGCCAGTAAGAGTGGTAGTAGAAGATGTTGGGGTCGCCGCCGGAACGCTGACACAGCGCCTGGTCGGCGGGCGGAAGCTGGTTGGGGTGCTTCAGATAGCTCTGTGCCCAGTCGGCGAACAGACTGGCCGTGCCTTCGACGAAGCGGGCGGCGTTGTCGAGGCCGGCCAGAAGGCGCTGCGGGCTCAACGGCGCTGGCGCGGCGCCCGGATCGATTCGTGCGATACGCATCTGCGCCGGCTGTTCGCTGGCACGGTCGAGAAAGGTCTGGCGCACGATCACGGCGTTGGATTCGGCCTCCAGCGGGAGCCAGTTGCCCGGCTTGCGCTCCCGGCACACCTGCACCTCGAAATTGCCGTCCTCGTCGAGGTCGATCTCGCTCGAATCGAGAAAGCCGGTCTGCTCCATGCGGCCGTCGGTTTCGTAGCCGCCCTTCTGCGAGCCGAAACTCAAATACGGCACGCTGCCGCGCCGGCCACGAATCACATAGTCGTGCGCGCCGCTGACGCGCGCATAGAGGTAGGCATTGTCGGGATTGTCCGCACCGATCTTGCCGGTTTCGTGGGATGTCGCGAAAAAGCCGGGAAACGCGGGGTCTGCGAATTCCAGATGCATTTCCAGCGCGATGCGCAGCAGGCGGCTGAGATAGCGAAAGCCCTCGGCCCGGTCGAGCGGGCTGTCAGGCGCTTCCGGCCGCAGTATCTGCCGGCCAGCGCCCTTGAGCGCCTCGCAGAAATCGTCCCAGACCTGTCCCGAGACAACCCGGTCGACAGCCTGAGCTTCGATGGGGTCGGACATCCTCGCGTACCTCCGCCATTCCTCAGTGTCGGCCCAGTAGACCTGTCGGGCAGGCACCAGACCTCATCTGTTTGTATGAAGCGGTGCGCCTGGGCGTGTCCGCCCGGGCGGATGAGTGCCAAGGGGCGGGGTATGCCAGTGCCTGGTTCTGCGCCAGCGTCGGCGGGCCAAGCAAACCGGAGGCGCCGGAGCCCGTCTTGAACTGAGGGAAGTGGCGCGCCCGACTGGATTCGAACCAGTGACCGTCGGCTTAGAAGGCCGATGCTCTATCCAACTGAGCTACGGGCGCAGCGGCGCGAAGTTTAGGTCATGTTCGGATTATTCGTCTCGGCGCCCGGCATGGGATGCATCGGAATGCCTCCATGCACCTCGGGATGGCCCGCTGACGGACTTGCTGGCTTGATTCGGCCTTGGCGCGCGCAAGGGTGTTGAAGCTCAAAATGTTCTGCTATTATTCGCGCCCCTCGGGGCTCACCGTCCCGGGGTTTTTCGTTTCGACGGTGGACGTAGCTCAGTTGGTTAGAGTCCCGGATTGTGATTCCGGATGTCGTGGGTTCGAGTCCCATCGTCCACCCCAATTACGCAGACCGCGATCACGCGGCTGTAGCGTTTCGGGCTGCTAGCTCAATGGTAGAGCAGTTGACTCTTAATCAATAGGTTCGGGGTTCGAGTC
>JAHZLQ010000062.1 GCA_022599775.1 Gammaproteobacteria bacterium | reverse complement strand
TCTGGGGTGCGAGTCGGTCCGGCGGGTTACGTTAACGTCGGGGTCCAGCCCACCACAACAATGCACAACCTCTTCCCGCCGCCTTCCACCTCCCAGTCTCTTTCATCATCAGGGGCGGCGAAAGTCGCCATGTCCGTTAACTGTGAAAAATCGCGGTGGCGCGGACAATACGAGCGACCGGGCGGATGCGCCAAGTGCTGTACTAACCGTGGAAGTATCTGGTGGCCGGGGACGGAATCGAACCGCCGACACGGGGATTTTCAATCCCCTGCTCTACCAACTGAGCTACCCGGCCATCGGGCGACAAAAGGCCCGCAGTGGTGCGGGCGCGAGGCCGCGTATTAGACCGGGGGGAGGGGGCCGCGTCAAGGCTCGATGTCGACCTCGGCGAGTCCGCGCAGGACGAGGTCGGGGCGGGTCTTCCAATCGGCATTCAGATGCGGCCTCAGGATGTCGGCATCACCACCGACAAGGACGCGCAGGCCGTCGAAATCCCGTGTGGTGTATTCGATCAGTCCCAGTGCAGCGGCGAGTGCGGCTTCACGTACGCAGCCTTCAGTGTCGCGGCCCGGTTCATTGCGGTAGGGCGCGGTGGTATCGCGGTGTTCGAAGCGGGTGGCGCCGAGCACGGCCTGCTGCTGGGTGATGAGACCGGGCGCGATGTAGCCGCCACGATGCTGACCGCTGGAATCGACGAGGTCGACCGTCAACGCGGTACCGGCGCTGACGATGCAGCAGGCGCCGCGCGCTTCGGTCCAGAGCGCGAGCATCGCCAGCCAGCGGTCCACACCGAGGCGCTGCGGTTCGGCGTAGGCATTGCGCAGGCCGTTGCGGCTGGCTTCGCTGCGCACGAAATGAATTTGCGGATGGCGCGCGCGAATCGCTTCGGCGAAACGCTCGTTGGCGGTCTGCTCGAACACGCTGGCGATTCGCACCGGCATCCCGGCTGGCGTATCCAGCGCGGCGAAGGCGTGGGCGGGATCGCCGTGATGGGCGATGGCGTGAATCTCGGAGAGTCCGGAGCCAGCGTGTTGCGCGAGCTTGAGGCGGGTGTTGCCGAGGTCGACGAGCAGGGTCATGCGAGCCTCAGGCTGACATCCCCGGCCATGATCTTGCGCTGGCCTTGTGGAGTGTCGACGATCAGCGCGCCGGCGGCATCGACGCCACGGGCGATGCCGCTGACCGGCGGGTCGCAACTCACGTTCACTGCCGTGTCGAGCGTGGCGTCGTAGCGCGGAAAGTGCTCGCGGAACGGGGCAAAGCCTTCGTTCTGGAACGTCTCCAAGGTCTGCAGCAGGGCGACCAGCAATGCGGCGGCGAGGGCGTTGCGTGGCGGCATTTCGGGCAGCGCTTCGGACAGGGCGATCCAGGGCTGGTCGATGCCTTGCGCCTGATCGCCACGCATGGCGAGGTTGAGGCCCACGCCGACGACCACGCGGCAGCCACCGCCGGCTTCGCCGCGCGTTTCGATGAGGATGCCGCCGAGCTTGCGGCGTGCGATCCAGAGGTCATTCGGCCATTTGACGGCGATGTCCTGCACGCCGATGCCGTGCAACCAGTTGGCCAGCGCGGTGCCGATGGCCAGCGGCAGCGTGGTGAGCCGTTCCGGCCAGGCCGGAAAGCTCCAGGCCACGGACAGGTACAGGTTGGCGCCGAACGGCGAACGCCAGGCCCGGCCGAGCCGGCCGCGGCCAGCGGTCTGCAGTTCGGCAAAGGCGGCTTGCGGATCATTCTCTGTGCTGGATTCGAGCAGCCGGCTGTTGGTCGAGTCGGTGACGGTCAGCACCTGCACGCCGGCCGCCCGCTGCCAGTGCCCGGGCAGCATGTCGATGATGCCTTGCAGCGACAGGCGTTCCAGCGGTGTACCCAGACGATAACCGCGGCCGGCTTGGCTCTCGACGACCAGCCCCCAGTCCGCGAGCTTGCCGACACGTTTGGCGAGCGCGGCGCGACTGACGCCGGCGGCCTGCGCCAGGCCTTCGCCGGAATGCCACTGGCCGTCGGCGAGCGCGTCGACCAGCGGCAGCAATTCGTCGTGACTCAGCGTTTTGGCCATCGGCGCAGCAGCATGGCTTTTTCGAAGCGGTTTTCGTTGCCGGCGATCAGTCGCCGCAGATTGAGCCGGTGGGTGAACACGATCAGCAGCGTCATCAGGATCGCGAACAGGCCGCGCGCACTGATAAAGCTGGCGTCCTCGAACAATACGTGGACGATGGCGATCACGCCGCACAGCATGCTGGCGAGGCTGACGTAACCGGTGAGCAGGATCGTGAGCGCGAAGCCGACCAGCATCCAGACGAAGGCCTGCGGCATCAGTGCAACGAACACGCCCGCGAGCGTGGCCACGCCCTTGCCGCCCCTGAAGCCGGTCCATACCGGGTAGATGTGGCCCAGTGATACGGCGACGCCGCACAGATAGGCGGTCCAGTCACTGGGCAGCACGATTGGTTGCGGGAACGGCCAGATCAGCGCCGGAATCAGCGTGACGGCGGCGATGCCCTTGGCCACGTCGATCAGCAGCACGCCGAGGGCAAACCACTTCCCCTGGGTGCGCAGGGCATTGGTGGCGCCGACGTTGCCGGAGCCGCTGCCGCGCAGGTCCACGCCGCGCAGTCGGGCGATGATCAGACCGCCCATCACGGTGCCGAGCAGATAGGCCAGCGCGACCTTGACGATCAGTTCGATCATGACGGACGCAGCCTACAGGCCGAGCCAGGCCTTGCGGCGTGCCAGCGCGGCTTCGCCGGGCGTGGGCGCCAAGGCGATGGTCCAGGTGTCCTGGGGCGGCAGGACCGGCTTGAGCGCGGTGCTCATGAGTTCATCGCCGCGGAAATAGTGCACGGTGACCGGCTCGTCCGCCCACAGCGACGCGAGGATGCTCGACCAGTTGGTCGCGCTCACGCGCAGGCCGTCGACGGCCATGATCTGGTCGCCACCGGACAGGCCGGCGGCGGCGGCCGGCCCGTCGGTCAGCACATAGCCCACATTGGTGGTGCCGGGGCGTAGCTTGCAGCCCAGCCAGACGTTCATCGGCGTGCCGCCGGTGCGCCCGCCGGCGTCGGCCTCGGCTACTGCGGCGCGGCGCTTCGCGTCCACGCCGAATTCGGCCAGCAGGGCGCTCAGGGGCAGGTCTCCGGTGCCGCGCAGCCAGTCGTCGAATTCCGCCGAGAGATCCAGGCCGGATACGCTTTGCGCCATCGCCTCCAGTCCGCCCTCCGGCACACCCTTGCCCGTTGCGCCATAGCGGCGCCACATCGCGCGCATCACATCGTCCAGTGTCTTGCCGGATTTCAGGCGCAGCGTCAGGTCCAGGCACAGCGCCGCGATGGCGCCCTTGATGTAATAGCTGACGGTGGCGTTGGGCGTGTTGTCGTCGGGCTGGTAGTACTTGATCCAGGTTTCGAAGCTGGACTCGGCCAGGGAATGCACCTGCCGCCCGGGCGTGCGTTGCAGGCGCGTGGCCTGCTCGGACAGCACATCCAGATAGGTCGATGCGTCCACCAGTCCCGCGCGCAGCAGGAACAGGTCGTCGTAATACGAGGTCACGCCCTCGTAGTGCCAGAGATCGCGGGTGTAGGCCTCGCTGGCGAGATCGCTGTGGTGGAAGCTGGCGGCGGTGATGCGCTTGACGTTCCACAGGTGGAAATACTCATGGCTGACCAGACCCAGGAACTGCCGATAGGCTTTGGACGTGCTGGCGTCGCCGGGCCGCGGCAGGTCGCCGCGCGAGCAGATCAGGGCGGTGGAGGCGCGGTGCTCCAGCCCGCCGTAGCCCATGCCGACCACGTTGGTCAGGAACAGGAACCGGTCCAGCTTCGGCTGCTGCTCGAACATTTCGCGCTCGACATGGCAGATTGCTGCCACGTCCTTGCGCAGCCGCGCTTCGTCCACCTCGAAGCGGCCCGACAGCACCATCGCATGCGGCACGCCGTCCACGTCGAAGTCCAGGCGTGTGAACGGCCCGAGTTCTACCGGATGGTCGATCAGGTCTTCGTAGTCGGGCGCGAAGTAGGTGCCGAAGCCGTCGCTGTCGGTTTCACGCGGCTGCATCGCGGTGCTGGCTTTCCACTCGATGTACGGCGCGCGCTGCAGTTCCATTTCGTAGCCGGCTTCGTCGGCACCGACCACTCGGTAGAACAGCGAGCTGCCGTTGAAGAAGCCGCGGCGGCTGTCGAGATAGGCCTTGCGTACCGATTCGTCGAAGGCGTGCACGGTGTAGTGCAATGTCAGCGGGCCCTCGCAGGCGTCGATGCGCAGGCTGCGTTTGTCGATCCGCTCGAATCCCAAGGCCTTGCCGTCGCAGTCGGCGCGAAATTCGACGATGTGCTTGGCGAAGTCGCGTACCAGATAACTGCCGCGTATCCAGGACGGCAGGCTCAGCAATTGCCCGTCCGCGGTCGGTCTCTCGATGCGGCATTGCACGGAAAACAAGTGCCGTGCCGGATCGAGCGGCGTGACGGCGTAGTGAATCGCTTGCACGGAAATCGTTTCCTCGGGTTTTGCGCGATTGTACGTGCATGTCCGCGCTTCGCCTGCCGAATCCGAAAGCGCCTCTGTGAGCGTATTGATAATCATTATCGATTGAGGCTATAGTCGAAGCCGACACCCGTCCGGCAGGTCGTCGTTCCCCACCGCCCACTCGTCATTTGATGGAGACCGCGCCATGGATCCGCTGACCTTGTTCGGAGCGCTGCTGCTGGGAAATCTCGTGATCGCCGGCCTGCTGTCGTGGCTGGCGCGGCCGCGCAAGTCTTACGCCGACAGCTGGTAAGGCGATACCAGCGAGGCGCGTGATGTCGCCTTTGCCGTCATGCGGGGCCGTTAGACTCGCCGCATGTGGCGACGACGGGGACCCATCAAATTCAAGGCCGGATGCCTGCTGCTGTGTCTGCTGGTGGTGCCGGCCTGCGAGCGCGCAGCGTCGCCGGACGCCGCGCCCGAGCCGGCATCCGTAAAGCCGCAGGCTTATGATCCTGTGGCGCGCGCCATCGCCTCGCGCGGCCAGCTGGACAATCCCGAGGCCACGGTGCCGCCGCAGTGCTATACCGCCACCGAAGGGCGCTTCAATCCCTGCTGGTCCTGCCATACCACGACCAACGGCCGCAATCGCGCGAATGATCTGAACCTGCAGGCGCGCTACGCCTTCAGTGATGTGGCGATGCAGAACCACTGGAACAATCTGTTCGTCGATCGCGGTGACGCCATCGCGGCGGTCGATGACGCGAGCATTCTCCAATGGGTGCGCGCCGACAACTACTCACCGCTGCGCGCGGCGCTGGCCGGCCGTGACGACTTTCTCGGTTGGAAACCCGAACTCGACCTGATGCGCGGATTCGGCGACGAGGGCTTTGCGCTGGACGGCAGCGGCTGGCGCGCGTTTGTGTATCAGCCGTTTCCCGGCACCTTCTGGCCCACCAACGGCAGTGCCAGCGATGCCTTCATCCGCTTGCCGCCAGCGTTTCGGCACGATCAGAAAGGCAAGGTTTCGGCGGAGATCTATCGTCTGAATCTGGCGATTCTGGAAGCGGCCATGACGGTGTCCGACACCACGCCGGACAACGAGATCGAGCGCGCCGTGGAGGCGGTGGACGAACGCCTGATCGGGCTCGATCTAAACGCGGACGGCGAGCTCGGTATGGCGACCCGCCTGCACGGCCTGCCGCCGCATTTCGCCGGCGCGGCGGCGGAGGTGCCGGTGCGGCGGTGGCTGTATCCGCTGGGCACCGAGTTTCTGCACACGCTGCGCTATCTGGACCCTGGGGCGCCTTCGTTTCGCGCGCGGCGCGTCAAGGAAGTGCGCCATGCAGTGAAAGTCGCGATGTTGGAGGATCCGGGTTTGCGCGAGGTCTATCAGGAAGAAGCGGTCGAAAAGGCGCTGGGCTCGCCGCCGCATTTTCGCGGGACACCGGATACCGGCCTGCTCAACGATTTCGGCTGGATGTACCAGGCCTATATCGAAGACGCGCAAGGGCGCCTGCGATTGCAGACGCAGCAGGAGCAACGGTTCTGCATGGGCTGTCACAGCAATCTGGGCGTGACCGTGGACGGCAGCTTTTCCTTTGTGCGCAAGCCGCCGGGCGCCGCGGGCTGGGGCCATCAATCGCTGGCGGAGCTGCGTGACCGCCCGCAGGTTGGGCAGTCGCACGGCGAAATCGAGACCTGGCTGGCGCGCAGCGGTGCCGCCGACGAATTCCGCGCCAATCAGGAAATGCTGGCGCGCTATTTCCCGAACGGTGAACTCGATACCGAGGCGCTGCGCGCGGTGCGGGATCTGGGCGAGCTGCTGCTGCCCTCGGCCGGGCGCGCGCTGGCTTTGGACAAGGCCTATCTGGCGATCGTGCGCGAACAGTCTTTCGAGCACGGGCGGGATGCGTTCGTGAGCCCACCCGAAAACGTGCACCGGCGCATCGAGGAACCGGAAACCGGGCTGGTGGATGCGGGGCGCGTCTATGACGACGGGCGGCTTTGGCTGGACTGGGAAAGCGAAGCTGAGCCGGCGTTCGCGGTTCGCTTTGCTCCACCGCCCGGCTAGGAGCCGGGGGGGACGTATCCGGTTTGCGTCAGGTCGCCGCCGAAGAAGTATTTCTCCAGCTCCTTGCTCAGGAATTCGCGCGCCGACTTGTCAGCCAGCGACAGCCGGTACTCGTTGATCAGGCGCGTCTGGTGCGCCAGCCATTCCTGCCAGGCGGCCTTGGATACCTGTTCGTAGATCTTCTGGCCCAGCGGGCCGGGATAGGGCGGGCGATCGAAGCCTTCGGCTTCGGTACCTAGTTTGATGCAGTGGACGGTGCGTGCCATTCGGGATCGTCTTCGAGTTGCTGCAGTCGGCTGCGGATCGGCGCGGGCAGTCCGCGCCGCAGGGCGGCCTCAATTGTAAGCCACTCGCCGGCTCGTTCCTGAACCGCATCGCCGCGCGGCCGCAGCAGTACCGGTTTCAGACGCAGATCGAAGTGCGTGAAGCTGTGCTCGATCGGGCTCAGCCGCCCGTCGCTGGCTTCGCCCCAGTCGGCGATCTGTTCCGGTGTCTCCAGCGTCGGCAGGCACCACAGCCCGCCCCAGATGCCGCTGGGCGGACGCCGCTCGAACCACAGTTGTCCTTTTGGGTCACGCAGCAGCAGCAGGAACTGCTCGCGCTGCGGACGCACGCGCTTGGGGCGCGGACCCGGCAGTTGTGTGGTCAGGTCTTCGATACGTGCAACACAGTCGGCGCTGACCGGGCACAGCAGGCAACGCGGTGCGCGTGCGGTGCAGACGGTGGCGCCGAGATCCATGATCGCCTGGGTGTAGTCGGCCAGTTGTGTTTCGGGCAGGCGCGCCTCGGATTCACGCCATAGCTGTTGGGCGACACGGGTTTCGCCGGGCCAGCCGGGGGTGCCGGAATGGCGCGACAGCACGCGCTTGACGTTGCCGTCCAGAATCGCGTGGCGCTGGCCATGCGCCTGCGCGAGGATCGCGCCGGCGGTGGAACGCCCGATGCCCGGCAGCGCGCAGACGGCGTCGAGGTCGGTCGGAAAAACACCGCCGTGTTCGCGCACGATCTGCTGCGCGGCGCGATGCAGGTTGCGCGCGCGGGCGTAATAGCCAAGCCCGGACCACAGCGCCAGCACATCGTCGATCGGCGCGGCGGCGAGGTTTTCGACGTCCGGGAAGCGTTCGACGAAACGGTGGAAGTACGGCGTCACCGTGCCCACCTGCGTCTGTTGCAGCATCACCTCGGACAGCCACACGCGATAGGCGCTGCGCGGGGACTGCCAGGGCAGGTCGTGGCGGCCGTGCTGCGCATGCCAGCGCAGCAGGCGTGCGGCGAAATCGCCGCGGGTTTCAATCTCGATGCGATTCATCGGCGGCGCCGAGCAGGGCCTCGATGGCGGTGGCGGTGTCGATCGTCTGTTCAACCATGCTGCGCCGGATCAGCCAGGGGCCGATCAGCGGCGGAATCCAGATGCTGGGTTCCATCGTCGAGTCGAAATCCATGCAGGTGCCGGTGTCGGATTCGTTCCCACAGTTGCGCAGCCGCCAATGCGCGGTGCCGTAGCGCATGTCGCTGTGCTCGGGCTGAATTTGGGCATCGATGCGGTAGTCCTCGCCGTCGCGCCAGGCGCGCATCGTCTGTTGCTGGGTGAAGTCACGGCAGAACAGTGCAGCGCAGGCGTGGACCTGCAGACGCACCAGCGCGGAACCGTCCTGTTCGCCAAGTACCGTCGATTCGCGTACGCCCGGATTGAGTGTGGACATCCGGCCGAAATCCGCAAGCAGCGCGTAAACCTGCGCCACGGGCGCGTCGATGCGGATTTGCAGTACGACGTGATAGCGGTCGCCATCCTTGTCCAGCGAAGAGGCGCGCATCTCGGCCGCGATGACGGTCGGCGGGACGCACAGCAGCGCCACCCCCAATTGCCAGCGCGCCGGCCAAGGCATCGGCGGGGGATCAGGTTCCGTCGTCGGGACTGGTCGCGGGGGCCTCTTCCTGCTTTTTCTCATCGCTCTTCTTGGACCGTCCGAACAGCCCCCGCAGCGCATCGGCCGCGCCCCCGCCGAGCTTTTCGTCGATCTTTTCCTTGATCTCGTCCTCGTGCTCCTCAAGTTCTTCCTTGGCACGCGCCTTGGCCTTGTCCTTGAGCACATTTCCGAGATCCAGCGAGAGCTTGGGATCGCTCAAAGGACCCGTGATTCGAACCGGAATGGTCAGACCGCTGAGCTCGTCGAGTTCCTTGCCGCCCTGCCCCTTGCTGGTGGCGGCGATCGTGGGTTTGGCCAGAAAGTCGATCTGCTCGCGCACCAGGTCCACATTGCCTTCGCCACCGAGGCGAAACAACGGATTCTTGAGGTCCAGCGCGGTGGATTGGTACACGCCGTCGACGATGTTGCCGCTGGCGGTCAGCGCGGCAAAATCGGTCTGCTGCGGTTCGCTGACCGCCAGCTGTTCGCCATTGAGGGCCGCCTTGGCCTTGCGGATCGCCTGCCCGACGTTGAAGCCCTTGATGGCGCCGTTGGCGAGATTCAGGGCGACGTTGCCATCGAGTCCGCGGCGTAGGTCTCCCACGGTGCGTCCGGTGGTGTCGAGTTTGAATGCCACATCACCGGTGCCGCTGAGCGTGTCCTTGCCGGAGAAGTCCTTGAGCAGCGTACCGACCGCTATCGAGGACAGTTTCGTGTCGGTCGAGTAACTGGGTTGCGCGCCGGGCGAAATCCGCGTCGAGGTGCTGACCGTGCCGTCGTAGAGCTTGGCATCGAGATTCACGATCTTGGCCTTGCTCTTCGGCGCGCTGAGCTTGAGGCTCACATCCTTCAGGCTCATGCCGCTGAGCTTGAGCGTTCCGATATCCAGGGTGCCTTCGGCATTGAACTGCTCCAGCAACTCCACCGGAATCTCGATGCTGTCGATGTCGGCCGCAGCGCCGTCTTCGTCGCCCTGCGGCGCTTCGCCCTCGGGTGTGGGCGGCGGCAGGTAGCGATCCACGTCGATGGTGTCGATCTTGAGCGCGAAGTTCAGCGCCTGTGTAGTGAAGTCCTTGAGCGTGGCGCGGCCGCTGATGGTGGTGTCGTCGAGCACCAGCTTGATGTCCGGCAGCGCAGCGGACTTGAGGTTGCTGGTGAAGCGGGCATCCAGCGAAGCCTTTTTAAGCACGCTGTTGTCGCGCGGTTCCGGAATCTCGATCTTCAGCGTGTCCAGCAATTGGCGCGGCGAGAAGGTGGGCGCCGACAGCGTGCCGGAAATCTCGGGCGAATCGCCGGCCATGTCCTTGCCCTCGGCTGCCAGCTTGAGCGTGATGCCTGCGGTCTGAAGCTGACTGTTGCCGACTGTCAGGTGCCCGTCCTTGGCCGCATAAGCGGCATTGCCGGTAAATTCGAGCTGTTGCTCACCGCCGGGGATCGCCTCGCCTCTGGCGATCACGTTGAGCGTGAGCTTGTCGATGGCGTAGCGCTGAATTTCGAGATCGGTGTTGATCAGGCCGACCAGATCAACCTGCGCATTCATCGCCGGCGCCTTGGAGTCGAACACGAAATTCAGATTGAGGTTGACCGGTTCATCGAGACGCAGCTCACCGGTTTCCAAGTTGATGCTCTCGATTGCATAGCGGGTCTTGGCCTGGCGGTCGTCGAATACCAGCGAAGCCTCGTGAATCTCGACGCTGCCGACACCAACGTTGCTCAGGTCGAAACCACCCGCCTCTTCGGTCGGGGGCTCCGGCTTCGGTTCGGGCGGCGATTCGGCATCCTCACCCAGCTTTTCGACCAAGTCTTCCCAGTTGCCGACGCCCTGTTCATTGCGCGCCAGGTTGAGCCCCATGCCGTTGAGTCCCACGGTACCGATCTGAATCTGCTTGTCGAACAGCAGCGGCATCAGTTTCACGGACGCTTCGACGCTGTCGATGCGCGCGAACGGCTCGCTGCCGAAGCCCTGCGCGTTGCCGAATGTGGTCTGTCCGAGTTCAATGCCGAGCCAGGGGAAAACGCTCAGCTTGATGTCACCGTTGATCTTGAGTTCGCGCCCGGTCTTTTCCTGGGTGATGCGCTCGATGTCATCGCGATAGTCGTTGGGGTCGAACATCAGCGTGACGCTGACGGCGAGCACAATCAACAAGACGATGATGACGCCAACGATCCAGAGTGCGATCTTGAACGGCTTGGACATATCCGGTTACGACCTGTGGAAGCAGGGGGCAATAGTCTACCCAAGCTAGCCGATGACGCCGCCCCCGATCCTGAACGGCAGCCGAGGAGCCGCTCCGGGTTGAGACGATGCTGAGACGATTTCGGTCCGAATGCCGATCAACCAGGCCGCAGTATTTCCGCTACGGCCTTGTGTGCGGCAGCCGGTAGGTAGTGGGGATCAGCGATCACGCGCTTCGTCGATGCGGTCCGGCAGCGCGCTCAGCGAATTGCGGATGATGGTCGTGGCGTCGTCGCCGTCCAGGCCCGCCAGTACGGCGTCGTCGACAAAGCCGTTGATCTGCTGCTTCATCGCCTCGGCATCGTCCATGTTCGGGCCAAGTGCGTCGACGATGGCCTGTTTGGCCTCGTCCGTCAGCGCTTCGGTCCCGGAATCGATCAGGCTGCCGCCGACGCCCGCCAGTGCCGTGGTCACCGTCGAATCGCCGAACACCTTGCCGAGGTGGCCGGCGATCTTGCTGCCGTCGATCGGCAGGCCGGCCAGCGCCAGATCGGCGACGAAGCCGACCATCTGTTCGCGCGCCGCGGCGGCACGGTCGGCTTCGACGTAGACCTGATTCACCGCATCCTGCGAAGCGGCGCCGAGCACGGCCAGGGACTGCATCGCGTCCTGCCGCTCCACGCCGCTGCCTTCGAGCACCAGTTGGCGCTGGTCGGCGGCGTAGTCGAGCACCGCGTTCAGGGCCCGATCCTGATTGGCGGCATCCGGGTTGAACACCGTCAGCCGCATCAGCTTGCCGAGTTGCAGGGCGTTGACGCCGACCTGCTGCACGCGCGAATCGGTGCCGGCGACGAGGTCGCTGTCGTATTCGGTGAGCGGGTCGAGTATGGCGTCGCCGTGCGCGCCCAGCAGCTCGCCCAGAGCTTCGGCGCGCGGGTCCTTGGGCAGCTGGTAGCCGCCGTCGTCGTAGTCGAAGAACATTTCGTCATTCGAGGTTTCGGCGTACCTGGCGATCTCCACCGCCATGTCGCTGCGCGTGGATGAAGCCACCGAGTTGATCAGCGTGGCCATGGGGTCGTTCAGGTCCGGCATCTCGCCACGGCTGTTGATGTAGCCGATGCCGCCCTGGGCCACCGCCTCGTAGATCGTCTGGCGTTCGCCGACGCTGAAGCCGCCGACCACGTCTGCGGCAGCGTCGGGACTCAGCTTTTCGAGCAGGTGCATTGCATAGGCCGCCGGCACCATGGTGTCCACGCCGCCGAACGGGCTTTCGATCACGCGCTCGCGCAGCATGTCTTCGGCGAACTCGCTGCGGAATGCGTCGATGGTGCTGTCGCTGCCGGCGGCCAGCAGCGAGTCGGTGGCGCGAAAGGCATCCTGCGACAGTGCCGGCGCGGAGAACGAGGCTTCATAAGCTCCGATGAACTCGGAGGCCTGGAAGAAGTCGATCCGGCCGTTGGTGTAGGCCGTGGCCATGGCGTCGACGACCGTGCTCATTTCGGTCGTGCTGATCCGGTCGTCATTGCTCAGCGACTGCAGGCGGTCGCCCTGCAGCCAGGAGTTCAGCGCACCGGGATCCTGTTCGATGATTTCGTCGAAAACGCGTGCGGCGCTGTCGTCATCGAGTCCGCTGATGCGTTCGGCGAACGCGTCCATGCGTGCGTCGTAGTCGTCCTTGCCGAACGGGTTGGTGAATGACGGTCCCCGCGCGCCGACGTCGAGGATGTCCGATGCCAGTTGTTCGACACCAGCGTTGTCGAGGGATGCGCCATCGCCGCCATACCTGGGCTCGTGCGTGTGCCGTGCGGGTACAACCGTTGCCGCGCTGAGCGCCGGCTCCGGCGGTGGGGGCGGCGGCAGCGTCGTCATGGAGCTGCCGGATCCTTCGATCGGGGTCATGTCGAACACTCTTGCTCGAAACAGGCACCAAGCCTCGCCCGCACCGCCGGCCGCTTCAATTGGTGAGCGCCCTAGCAGCCTGTCGGGCTTTCGCTGTGGCTCCGGGCTTTGAATTCGGCGTGGATATTGCGTCATAAGGCGTTGATGCAATGAAGATTTAGGGGCTTGTATGGCAACCAAATTCATCTCGGTGGATCGCGACACGGACTTT
>JAHZLQ010000061.1 GCA_022599775.1 Gammaproteobacteria bacterium | reverse complement strand
GAGAGAGGGATTACTCGGGTCCCGTGGGACCCTCGCCCTTCGGGCCGCGCTGCGCGCGTTCGATTCGGATAAAGCCCGAATCGTCGCCCCGGTCAGTGATTGATCGAGGGTTCGAATCCTCGAACGCTTGAGATCACTCGAATGTCGAGTTTCTCGTAACAAATTTGGCGGAGAGAGAGGGATTCGAACCCTCGATACGGGGTTACCGTATACACGCTTTCCAGGCGTGCTCCTTAAACCACTCGGACACCTCTCCGGAGGGCGCGCATTGTAGCCGATGCGCGCCGCTTGAAAAGCCCTGCGTTCAACCGCCTTCCGGAGGAGGAGGCGCCATCGGCGTGGCGATGGGGTCGGCGCCGACCAGGCGCGGCGGCATGTCCAGGCAGCGTTGCTCGGACTCGCCCTCGGCGTTGACATAGGTTTCGGCAAAGCCGCCGCTGGTGCCACGACCTTCGGGCACACTCAGGGCACCCTGGGAATCTGGAATCGTCAGCCCTTGCGTCGCCTGCAACGGTGGCAGCGAACGCGCCTTCTGGTAGTTCTGTTCGCCGGTGCAATAGCGTGTCTGCGAGCAGGCGGTGAGCATCAGCACGCTCAGGGCCACGGCGAGAAGAATCGGTTTCATCAATCAAATCACTCCAGCGTATTCGAGGCTGTGTCGCACGGCAGTACAATGCCGTTCGTCCAGGGGCACCAGCGGAAGGCGAATTCCTTCGGGGATTCGGCCCATTTCCCGCAAGGCCCATTTCACCGGGATCGGGTTCGGATCGCAAAACAGGTCCCGATGCAGACCTTCAAGACGGCTGTCGAGTTCCGCCGCAAGCACCGAATCGCCGGCCAGCGCGGCACCGCACATCTGCTGCATCAGCCCAGGCGCAACATTGGCAGTGACCGAAATGTCGCCATGGAAGCCCAGCAGTATCGACTCGCGTGCCGTCGCATCATCACCCGAATACAGCGCAAACTCCGGCGGCAGGCCAAGCGCCAGCAATTCGCGAATGCGCGAAAGCTCGCCCTTGGCTTCCTTCAGGCCAACGATGTTCGGCACTTCAGACAGGCGTTTGACCGTGGCCGGCAACATGTCGCATCCCGTGCGGCCGGGCACGTTGTAAAGCACCAGCGGCAGCTCCACGGCCTCGGCCACGGCGCAGTAGTGACGATAAAGCCCTTCCTGCGGCGGCTTGTTGTAATACGGCGTGACCAGCAGAGCGGCCTGCACGCCGACGCCCTGTGCGGCGCGGGTCAGCTCGATTGCCTCGGAAGTGGAATTCGCGCCGGTCCCGGCGATCACCGGAACACGGCCGGCCGCGTATTCGACGACGCGACGCACCACGTCGATATGCTCTTCGTAGTCGAGCGTGGCCGACTCACCCGTGGTGCCGACGGCGACGATACCATCCGTACCTTCGGCGATGTGCCATTCCACCAGTTGCTGCAGGCCTGGGTTGTCGATGCTTCCGTCCGCCTGCATCGGCGTGACGAGCGCGACAATACTGCCGGTAATCATGCTCGGGAGAAAACCAGAAAATTGGGACGCGCGAGTATATCCGAATCGATTCCGCACGCTCGCCAAGCCGGGGCTTGCGCGCCGGTGGGGGACCGCTAAACTGCGCGGAAATAAAACCCTTCCAACCATTCCCAAGTCCTTCGGACTTCGACGGTAGGCCTGAAGCGCCGAAATGCCCCCAATCGAAAATCTTCTGTCCCTGTCGGTGCTCGCCACGCCGCGTCCCCAGCTCGCGCTGGAGCTGTTCCGGGCGATCCGTGAGCGCGGCTGCGAGGTCGAGGATTGTCGAATCGCCTCGGTTGGCGACCGGCTTTCGGCCAGCCTGCTGATCTCGGGAAGCTGGGCGGCACTTGGGCGGCTGGAAACCGCGATGCCCGGTATCGCCCAGAAACTCGATCTGCTGGTGCAGTTCAGCCGCTGCGGCCCGCGCGAACCGGCTCCGGACTTTCGCCCCTACGCGGTGGAAGTGATCGCACCTCAGCAGCAGGATCTGTTGGTGCATCTGCTGGAGTTCTTCCACGGACAGGATGTGGATGTTTCAGAGATATCCACCCAGAAGTACGCCTCGACCTATACCGGAGCCGGCATGTGCAGCGTGCAGATGGTGGTACACGTACCGGTCAACCAGCACCCACAGGCGCTGCGGGAGTCTTTCATGGATCTGTGCGACGATCTCAACGCAGACGGTATGCTGGACCCCATCAAGACCTGATACGACGTCCCATAGCCGACATCACCACGGGGAGTGCATGAGCATCGCGATTGGCAAGTCTCTTCCAGCGATCAAGCTGGCCGCCACCGGAGGCCGTGAGGTGGACCTGAAGTCCTACAAGGGCAAGCCACTGGTTCTCTACTTCTATCCGAAAGACAACACCTCGGGCTGCACCCTGGAAGGCCAGAATTTCACTGCGCTGTATCCCGAATTTCAGCGCACCGGCGTCGAGATCGTCGGCGTTTCGCGCGACAGCGTGCGTTCCCACGAAAACTTCTGCAGCAAGTACGGCTTCCCGTTCACGCTGCTGTCCGACCCGGACGAGCTGTTGTGCAATGCGCTCGACGTCATGAAGGAGAAAAGCATGTACGGGCGCACCTACATGGGCGTGGATCGCAGCACCTTCCTGTTCGGCGCCGACGGCAAACTCAAACGGCAGTGGCGCAGGGTCAAGGTCAAGGGCCACGCCGCAGAAGTGCTGGAGGCGGCGCAAAGCCTCTGACCCGATTGACTTTCAAGCATCTCATCCGCGTTCTCCCTTCAAATCGCCGGCGTGATGTGAGGCCGGCTCCACCGACGGTCACCGAATGAAGCCAAGCCGTATCTTCGTGCTTGACACGAACGTGCTGATGCACGATCCGAGCAGCCTGTTCCGCTTCGAGGAACACGACCTGTTCATTCCGATGGTGGTGCTCGAAGAGCTCGATGCCGCCAAGAAAGGCACCAGCGAAGTTTCGCGCAATGCCCGCCAGGTCAGCCGGGTGCTCGATGATCTGATGCAGGGCCGCGGCCATGCCGAGATCAAGACCGGACTGCCCCTGCCGGCCGTGCCCAACAGCACGCAGGGGGAATCTCCGGCGACCGGACACCTGTTCTTCCAGACGCGGCCGCCAGAAGTCACGCTGCCGGACGTGCTGCCGGGCAACAAGCCGGACAACAGCATCCTGCTGACCGCCCTGTCGCTGCAGCAACAGTTTCCCGACCGCAAGCTGACGCTGGTGTCCAAGGACATCAACCTGCGCATCAAATCGGCGATCGTGGGCGTCCACAGCGAGGACTACTACAACGACCAGGTGCTGGACGATCTGGACCTGTTGTATCGCGGCTACGACGATCTGCCGGCCGATTTCTGGCAGTCGCATGGCGAAACCATGGAGTCCTGGCAGGACGAACTGGGCCGCGCCTGCTACCGCGTAAAGGGTCCGCTGGCGCGCGAATGGACGCAGAATGAATTCCTGCATCTTCCGGGCGAAACCAGCGCCGACCGCGGCCTGGAGCTGATGGTCCAGAATCTCAACGGCGAAGCCGGTGAACTTCGCGTGATTCGCGATTTCCGCCACGGCAAGACGCCGGTCTGGGGTATACACGCCAAGAACCGTGAGCAGAACTTCGCGCTGAACCTGCTGATGGATCCGGAAATCGATTTCGTCACCCTGCTCGGCGCCGCCGGCACCGGCAAGACCTTGCTGACGCTGGCGGCCGGCCTGGCGCAGACTCTGGACGAACCGCGCTTCCGCGAGATCATCATGACTCGCGTCACCGTTCCGGTCGGCGAGGACATCGGCTTCCTTCCCGGCACCGAGGAAGAAAAGATGACGCCGTGGATGGGCGCGCTGATGGACAACCTCGAGGTGCTGACCCAGACCAGCGAGGCCGGCGACTGGGAACGCGCAGCCACCAACGACCTGCTGTCCAAGCGCATCAAGATCCGCAGCCTCAACTTCATGCGTGGCCGCACCTTCCTGAACCGGTTCATCATCGTGGACGAGGCACAGAACCTCACGTCCAAGCAAATGCGGACGATGATCACGCGCTGCGGTCCCGGCACCAAGATGGTCTGCCTCGGCAATCTCGGGCAGATCGACACCCCCTACCTGTCCGAGACCACGTCGGGCCTGACCTACGTTGTCGACCGCTTCCGCGGCTGGCCGCACGGCGGCCATGTCACACTGGCGCGCGGCGAACGTTCACGGCTTGCCGCCTTCGCCTCGGACGTTCTGTGAGGACACGAGCATGCTCGGAAATCTGGCACGCGGCATGAAGGACGGAGCGCTGGCCATGTCACTCAAGGCCTTCGTCAACGACCGTTTCAGGGCCTACGGCGAAGTGCTGGACTGCGCCGTGGATACCAAGAGCGGCAAGCTCACGCTGCATGCCATGCTCAAGGGTGAAAAGGAACCGGTGACGGCCACGATCGAACGCTACGAACTGGAATCCGAGGGCACGGAGCGCTACATCGTGCTCAAAAGCTTCTCCAGTTCGCGCGACTGGCTGACCACGCTGCTGAACCAATTCGTAGCCAACAAGCGGTTCAAGCTGCCCGGCACCGTCAGCAAGTTTCTGTAGCGGCGTTCGATCCGGCGCCGGCCCGTGGACGAATCCCGATACCGCGAGCTGTGTTCCGCGTGGCCGGGCACCGCGCTGGATGTGAAATGGGGCGACGCGCTGGCGGCCACCGTGGACGGCAAGATGTTCGCGCTATGGCGTCTCGGCGGGCCCGATGCCGGACGCGTCTGGTTCAAGGTGGACGATCATCGCTTTCTGGAACTGGCCGATCAGCCGGGCCTGTCAGCCGCGCCCTATCTGGCCCGCGCCAAGTGGATTCAGGTTGATGAGCCGGAACGTTTCGGCGATGAGTGGCTGAAGCAGGGCATACGCCGCGCCTACGAGTCGGTCGCCGCCCGATTGAGCCGAAAACGACAGCGCGAACTGGGAATCGCGTAAGCGCCGGCCGATCAGGCGCGTGCGAACTCGAACGGCAGCACGCGCGCCAGCTCGGTCTCGCCGCACAGCAGCATCAACAAGCGGTCCAGACCGAGCGCCACGCCGGCGCAATCCGGCAGGCCGTGACGCAGCGCTGCGATCAAGGCTTCGTCCAACGGCGGCACCGGCTTGCCATGTTCACGCCGCCAACTGCGGTCGGCTTCGAAACGGCGCTGCTGCTCCTCGGCCTCGCCGAGTTCATGGAAACCATTGGCCAGCTCCACGCCGCGCCACACCAGCTCGAAGCGTTGGGCAAGCCCGTCCTCCACGCGCGACAGCGCCGCCTGCGAGGCCGGAAACCCATGAATGAAGCAGGGCTGATGTTCGCCCAACGCAGGCCCGACCAGCAGGCTCATCGCCAGATCGCGCCAGAAATCGGGGTCCGCAGCCTGGGCGTCGTCGGCGTCCGGCAGCGGAACCCGTCCCTCCAACTCAAGCCGAAGCTGTGCCGCCGGCTGCATCGGATCGAAACCGGCATGCCGGACGAAGGCTTCGCGATAGCCGAGGCGTTCGAACGGCTCGGCGGCGGTCACGCCCAGGCTGCGGCACAGCGCTTCGACCTCGTCCATCAGTCCGTGATGATCCAGGCCAGGCCGGTACCATTCCAGCATCCTGAATTCGGGGTTGTGCAGCCGGCCAGATTCCTCGCACCGGAACACTGGGGCGATCTGGTAGATCGGCCCGCTGCCGGCAGCGAGAAGGCGCTTCATCGCGAATTCGGGCGAGGTTTGCAGAAACGCCTCGGGACTCGGAACCCGGGGCCCGGGACCCGGGAACGGAACGGCGACGAAGCTTTCGATGTGACGGTCGACCGTGGCGTAGCGCGACAGAACTGGCGTATCGACTTCCATGACGCCACGATCCGCGAAGAAGCGCCGCACGCTGGCGAAAAGTGCGGCACGCCGGCGGAGTTCTTCAATCGAAGCTGAAGGCCTCCAGAGGTTTCCGGGTCCCAGGTCCCGGGTCCCCGGCCCCGACATCCGTCCGATCCGCTACTTGCTGACGCGCGACAGGTATTCGCCGCTGCGGGTGTCGACCTTGATCACCTCGCCCTGCTGGATGAACAGCGGCACGCGCACCACTGCACCGGTTTCCAGTTTGGCCGGCTTGCCGCCGCCGCCCGAGGTGTCACCGCGAACACCAGGGTCGGTCTCGACGATCTGCAACTCGACGAAGTTCGGCGGATACACCTGCAGTGGCACGCCATTCCACAGCAGCACGGTGCAGTTGTCCTGTTCCTTGAGCCAGATGTTGGAATCGCCGACCGCCTTGGCGTCGGCCTGCAGCTGCTCGAAGCTTTCCGAGTCCATGAAGTGCCAGAATTCGCCGTCGTTGTAGAGATACTGCATCTCGGTTTCGAGCACGTCCGCGGCTTCCACCGTGTCGCCGGACTTGAAGGTGCGCTCGATCACGCGGGCGTTCTTGAGGTTGCGGATCTTGACCCGGCTGAAGGCCTGACCCTTGCCTGGCTTCACAAATTCGTTCTCGACAATGACGTACGGGTCGCTGTCGAGAATGATCTTGAGACCGGATTTGAATTCGTTGGTGCTGTAGCTCGCCATGGAAATCCCGAATTGGTGACTTGCCGGTGCGGCATGCGCCGGCCAGAATGCGGCGCGCATGATAACTGCAAACTCCCCGCGCCCACATCCCCCGCACTGGCAACAGGCCTTGCGCGTCGCGTTCTCCAAGCCGGCGTCACTGCTCGAATTTCTGGAACTCGATCCCCAACTGCCGGAACTGGCGTTGTCGCGCGTGGCCGATTTCCCGCTGCGCGTGCCGCGCGGTTTTGCCGCGCGCATGCGCAAGGGCGATCCGAACGACCCGCTGCTGCTGCAGGTCTGGCCGCGCGCCGCCGAAGATGCCGCGCATCCCGATTTCGTTCGGGATCCGGTGGGCGATCTCGACAAACTCGGCCAGGGTGGCGTCATCCACAAATATCACGGCCGTGCGCTGGTCGTCGCCACCGGGGCCTGCGGCGTGCACTGTCGCTACTGCTTCCGTCGGCATTTCCCGTATACGGACGCGACCGCCTCGCGCGGCCGCTGGCAGCTCACGCTGCAACGGATCGCGGACGATCCGAGCATCGAGGAAGTGATCCTGTCCGGCGGCGATCCGCTGAGCCTGTCCGACGATAAGCTTGCCGAATTCGCCGAAGCCCTGGAATTCATTCCGCACGTCCAGCGCTTGCGTCTGCACACCCGCCAGCCGATCGTGCTGCCTGAGCGAATCGATCAGACCTTCATGGACTGGATCTCACGCGGCCGGCTCGACAAAATCATCGTCCTGCACGCCAATCACGCCAACGAACTGGACGAGGCGGTGGCCGCGGCGCTACGTCCGCTCACGGCTCTGGGAATCACCTTGCTGAACCAGTCCGTATTGCTCGCAGGCATCAACGACAGCGTTCCCGCCCTCACCCAGCTCTCAAAACGTTTGTTGGCATGTGGCATCGTCCCCTACTATCTGCATATGCTGGACCGTGTCGCCGGTAGTGCGCATTTCGAAGTGGCCGAAGACAAGGCTGCGGCACTGCTGCGCGAACTCCATCACTGCCTGCCGGGGTATCTAGTGCCAAGACTCGCCAAGGAAGAACCGGGACAGCCCGCGAAAACATTGCTGTCATGGTGATCGTTTGAACACGCAGGTTTCAGCGCTCGGCTCCGGCTCAGTGATCCTGGTGCTCAGCGCATCCCAGAACAGCGCGCGTACCGTCGAGAGTCACCTGCGCAACGCCGGTCACCCGGTCCGCGCGGCCTGGCTGACCGACCTGGAAGATCTCGACGACGCCTTGCGCCGCGCCGCACCGGATCTGGTGCTATGTGCGCAAGGCCTGCCCAATGCACCATTTGGCGGGGTGTTGGCCCTGTGCGCCGAAATCGCCTCCGACGTTCCGGTACTCATGCTGGCCGAGCAAACGCCCGGGGAGCAGACCGTGCATGCGCTTCAGTTGGGCGCCCGCGACTGCGTCAGCGTTCAGGACGATCGGTCGCTGACGCATCTGGAACGCATCTGCCTGCGCGAACTGCAGAATCACGGCCACAGACAGGAAATTCGGCGTTTGCGTATGCAGCTGGCCGACTTCGAGGCGCGGCACAGCAATCTCGTGGCCGGCACGGCGGACGCCATCGCACAGATTCAGGAAGGTATCGTCGCCAGTGCCAATCCCGCCTTCGCGGTACTGACCGGTTTCGACACGCAGACCGAGCTTGACGGGCAGCCGCTGATGGACCTGATCGCCGAGCCTGATCGACCGCGCGTCAAGTCCCATCTGCGTCAGCTGCAGAAGGACAAATCGACCGAGGATTCCCTGGACTTGCAGTTGTTGCATCGCGACGGCACCCATCGACAGGTCACCGCATACGTGACGAAGGAGGAGCAATCGGCCGACAGCCCGATCCAAATACTGATTCGCAGTGAAGCTGGCGTATCGCCGGAGGCGGCAGGCCCATCGGATTCACGCACACAGCTGTTCGAAGCCCTCCATGCGATGAACGGCAAGCCGAACACCGGCATCGCCGCCCTGATGGCCTTGCGTGTGGACGACGCCGACCGCCTGGAGGAACGTCTGGGCCTGGTCGATGCCGACGAGGTCTTTGCCACGCTGCGCGAACTGGTCGCGGACCTCATTTATGCCCAGGACAAGCTGTTCCGCACCTCGGCCGCCGAATGGACACTGATGGTTGCCAACCGCAAGGGACTCAACGTGGAGGCAATGGCCGAGTCGATCCGCAAGGAAGTCTCGTCGCAGCTGTTCAGGACCGCCCGCTTCGAAGCCCACCTCACCACCACGATCGTGGCGTATCCGCTGGCCGAGAACAGCGATCTGCGGCTGGTCAACGATGAAATCGTCTTCGAAGCGCGACGCAGTGCGGCTCAGGGCAGCAACCGTGTGCTGGTGCTGGGCCCCAAGGCCGAAAGCGAACAGGCCGAAAAGGAAAGCCAGCGTCAGGCCGGTCGCATTCGCCGCGCGATCGAGGAACGACGACTCAAACTTGCCTACCAGTCGATCGCCAGCCTGGAAGGCGACACCCTGCAGTATTTCGATGTGTTCGTCCGCATGATTGACGAAACCGGACAGGAGCGCTTGGCGCGAGAATTCCTGCCGGACGCCGAGAAACACGGCCTGATGAAGCTGATCGATCGCTGGGTGACCTCGCGCTCGCTGAGCCTACTGGCCAAGCGGGCAGAGACCCACGACCGCGCCTGCCTGTTCGTGCGGCTGTCCGAAGACACCCTGCGCGATGCCGAGGGCTTCCTGCACTGGTTGCATGAGCAGACCAAAACTCGCGCCCTGGGCGCCAACGAACTGGTTTTCGAAGTCCGCGAAGGCATCGTCCAGAATCACATCCGCAAAGCCAAACTGCTGTGTGCCGGGCTCGCGGAACTCAAGGCCGATCTGGCGATCGATTACTTCGGCGCCGGTGCCAATTCAGCGCCGCTGCTGGGGCATGTCACGGCCCGCTTCGTGAAGTTCCATCCGTCCTTTACCCAGGAATTCACCGACCCGACGAAACAGAAGCGCCTCAAGGAGTTGCTCGACGTAGCACGCCAACGCAACGTCAAGGCCATCGTTTCGCATGTCGAAGACGCCAACGTGATGGCGCGACTGTGGCAAATGGGCATCAACTTCATCCAGGGCAACAGCGTGCAGGAACCCGAGGTTGTGCTGCTGTCTGCGGATGTGCATGTGGGTTAACGTGAATCACGCGGCGTGATGCCGACCTACCTTCGCCCGCTTGCGGGAAAGGGAGGACCGCTCGCGACTGCGAGCGGTGAGTGAGGGGAACGGCCATGCCGCAGCAGATTCATCCTGCCGGGTGCCGCTTGTGGCATGGCCGTTAACGTGAATCACGCTCGGCGTGATGCCGACCTACCCTCGCCCGCTTGCGGGAGAGGGGGGACCGCTCGCGACTGCGAGCG
>JAHZLQ010000060.1 GCA_022599775.1 Gammaproteobacteria bacterium | reverse complement strand
TGAAACCTTGCTCCCGGATTCCGCTGCGCATCATCCGGGCTACCGGTTTTGGGCGAGGTCGACGAGCCTTCGGGACTGGGCGCTAGACCAAGGCGTCGCGAATTTGCTGGAACAGGGCACGATAGGCGCGGCGTTGCGCGCGGCCGGTCTTGCTGTCGGTTTCGGCGACATGCGCCATTTCCCGGCGCGCCTGCCGCAACAGCCCGCGGAACGCGGGGCTGTTGCATTGCGGATATTGCTGCGTCCATTCGGTCAGCGCCTCGTCGTCCGCGAGCAGGCGATCACGCCATAGTTCCGCCTGGTGCTGGGTCCGCGGATCGACCGACTTGCCCTGATGATGCCGGTCGACGGCGGCCTGGACCGGCGCGGTGTCGCCATCGCGCAGCAGCTTTCCGATACGCTGCATCTGGCGCCGCCGCGCCTCGAAGGACTTCAGCCGCCGGTATTCCAGTACCGCTTCGAGCAGCCATTCGTCGATACCGGCCGCGGTGATGGCCGCGGTCGGCAGCGCGCAGAACGCTTCGCCCAGCGCCTGTTGTGCCTGCGCGGCGCGTTTGAGCTCCGAGCGGCTGGGGCCGTCGTCTTGCGGTGAATCGAAATCCTGGCCGAATCGGCGGGGCATGGTGGTCTGAGGCGGAGTGGCGAAATCGCTGAAGCCGCGCATGATACGTGGCCCACGCGCCGCACGCAGGTTCGACGAAGCTCGCCGACGGGTGTTCGTGTTCAGCCGTCGATGGGAAGATAGGGCATGGAGATTCGTCAATCCCCGCAACCGAGAATCGCGACGCCGGCATCCACCGAAGCACGCATGAGTCCGGCCGACCGCTATCAGGAACTGTTCGTGGCGGTGCAGACCGGCCATATTTTCGAGGACAGCAAGACCTTCGTCGACTGCTTTCCGAAGGCCGGTGATGTGCGAATACTGCAGGCGTATCGCGATGAGTGCGCGCAGCAGGACTTCAATCTGCGTGCCTTTGTCGAACGCTGGTTCGATCCGCCGGTGGTGCATCGCAGCGACTATGTTTCGGACCCGAACCGCTCGCTGGTCGATCACATCGATTCACTGTGGCCGGCCCTCACGCGTCACCCGCGTGAACATCCGCGGCATTCCTCCTACGTGCCGTTGCCGATGTCCTACGTCGTGCCCGGCGGCCGTTTCGGCGAGCTGTACTACTGGGATTCGTTCTTCACGATGTTGGGCTTCTCGGGACAGCGCCGCCCCGACCTGCTGCATGCGATGGCGAGCAATTTCGCCTACCTCATCGACACCTATGGCCACGTGCCGAACGGCAATCGCAGCTACTATCTGAGTCGTTCTCAGCCGCCGGTGTTCGCGCTGATGGTGGAGCAGTTCGAGGAACACGAAGTCCACGACGCGCTGCACTACCTGCCGCAACTCAAGAAGGAATACGCATACTGGATGGACGGCGTCGAGGCGCTCGCGCCGGGGGAGGCGCATCGTCGCGTGGTGAGACTTGAGGACGGCCGCTGCCTGAATCGCTACTGGGATGATCGCGATACACCGCGCGAAGAAGCCTATGCCGAGGACCTGCATACCGCGAGCCTGTCTCGGAGACCGGCACACGAGGTGTATCGCGACCTGCGCGCCGGCGCCGAGTCCGGATGGGATTTCAGTTCGCGCTGGCTAGCGCAGCCCGATGCGCTGTCGAGCATTCGCACCACGGCGATTCTGCCGATCGATCTGAACTGCCTGCTGTACCGCCTGGAGACCACGATCGCCAAGCTCGAGGATCTGTGTGGTGATGGCGACGAGGCGCACCGCTACGTCGAACGTGCGCATGCGCGCAAGAAGGCCATCCAGCAACGCATGTGGGATGTCCGGCGCAAGGCCTTCTTTGATTTCGACTGGCAGCTCGACAGGCCGCGCGAATGCCTGACAGCGGCGACCGTGGTGCCCTTGTACCTGCGCTTTGCCACCGTTCCGCAGGCACGCGACGTTGCGATCACGGTACGTGAATCCCTGTTGGAGGCGGGAGGGCTGGCGACCACACAGGTGCGCAGCGGCCAGCAGTGGGATGTGCCGAACGGATGGGCACCCCTGCAGTGGATGGCCGTCATGGGCTTTTCGCGCTACGGCGACACCGGGCTCGCCGAAACCATCGCCTCGCGCTGGCTCGACACCGTCGCAAGGCACTATCGCCAGGAAGCCAAGCTGGTCGAGAAATACGATATCGGTGCCGGGCCTGAATTCGGCGGCGGCGGCGGTGAGTATCCCTTGCAGGACGGCTTTGGCTGGACCAATGGCGTAACCCGGCGTCTGCTCGAACTGTATGGCCGATATGGCGAGAATGCTCAGGCCGAGCTGCTGTTGCCGGATCGACGACGCGGATAGTCGCGGGCGGCGCAGGTTCTTGAATCGGTGGACGGGTGATTCTGGCCTCGCGCAAAGGCGCAAAGAAAGGATCAGGGCTTGTGCAAAGCCCGTTCAGAACGATGAGCCGGGCTCGGCGAGAAACGCGATTTCTTCGGGGCTCGATGGGCGAGCCAACAGCGCGTTGCGATGCGGGAAGCGCCCGAAGCGCTCGATGATGTCACGGTGCGCGCGGGCGTAGGCAAGGTAGCCTTCGAAGGTCTCACGCAGCGGCTCCGGCACCGAGTCACGCAGGGCCTCGAACAATTGCACGCAGCGTGCCTGCAAGGCGCGGTCCTCGGCATGTTCGAGCGGCAGATAGAAGAAGGTCCGTTCGACCGGTCGCAGCTGCCGGTCCAGGCCGCGTTCGATGCCGTCCAGGGTCCAGGCGCGCGCCAGCGCGTCGGCGGCGAACGCGGCGGCCGAATTGCGGTGGATGTTGCGACGGAACTGGTCCACCAGGATGATCTGCGCCAGCACACCCTGCGCCGTGTCCTCCCATTCGCTCAGGCCGCCTTGGCTTGCCGCCTCGACGGCGGCGCCGAAGCGCCTCGTGATCTCGGCATCCAGTTCGACACTCTTGCGAAACCACAAGGGAGCATGTGTGCGCAGGACGTCGGCCTCATCGTGTGCTCGGCCGAACCAGAACTCGAGCACTTCGCGCGGCTGCATCTTGGCCACGCCCTCAGTCATAGCCGAATGCCTGTGCCAATGCGATAACTTCGGTTGCAAACGGCTGCCCGTCCGCACGCCAGGGCGGCGGTTCGCTCAATGGCGGAATTTCGGTGAGGTCCTCGATGAAGCGTGGGCGTTCAAGAACCTCGGGCTCGGCGCCGAAGGGTGCGTTTTCCGGACCGTAACCCGAGAAATCGCCGGTTTCCGGGTGCAGCATGGCTTCGATCTGCGCATCGCCTGCGGACCATCCCAGCCAGGTACACAGCGCGCTCAGCGTTTGATGTGGATCGATGCGCAAGTCTTCGAGACGCAGGCTGCGGTACTGCGCCTCGCCGAGCGCGGCCAGACCTTGCAGATTGCTTTGCACGCGCAGCCAGGCCAACTGCGGGTCCACTCGGGAGACGCCGCCAAAATGATCCTTCCAGTCCGGCGCGATGAAAAGGCGACCGGCGAGGGCGTCAATGGCAGCATCGCCTTGCGCGCGCGGGTGGCGCACGAGGTGAATGATCCTGGCCCGCGGATGCCGTTCCAGCAGCGCATCGAATTCCTGCGGCCGCCAGCCGGCCGAGGTATCCGGCAGCACCGCTTGACGCGGCTCCAGCTTCCGCAACAGCTCGTAGCTCAGCGTAGCGACGCTGAGCTGGCCGCGTGCCTCCAGCCACTGACGGGCTTGCTCGACGGTATCGCGTGTTTGCGCACCGAATTCGAGCTGCGCGATCAGTCGCAGCAGGCCGTCCTCCAGGCGGGATTCCGACCGCCGGAACGTGGACAGCAGTTCGCCAAGGCGATCGGCCATGAACAGATTGAGTTCCGGCAGTCCGTAGGCTTGGGTATGCATCCCCAGCATTGCGGCGACACGCGCGGCGCCGCAATGCGGCATCGCCAGCACGAAGACCGGATCAGGCATCGGCGTGCGGCGGGTTGCCCAGGAAGATTTCGGTGCCACCGCGCGGGTTGTGCACGTATTGCCAGCGCCCCTGGCGCTGCATTGCCAGCTTGGGGCCGAACACATTGGCCGATCCCACGAACAGGCCATGGGGCGTGGACGCCATGTTGCGTACGCCCCAGTTGTACTTGTTGCCGAAGCCGGAGCGCGTCACGCAGTCCCAACGCACGCCATCGGGGCTGCGCCACAGGTTGAAGCCGCCGTAGCGACGGTTCAGTTCCTCCTTGCCCCAGCGGCGCACCATCACCAGCACCTCGTCCGGCCAGCCGTTCATCGGCAGATAGGGCAGCATGTTGGCCCAGCACAGGGTGCCGGCGTAGAGATAGCCGTCATGCGCCATCAGCCGCCACAAATAGCCGTTGAACAGATTGTCGAATCCCGGCGAGTAGCCGGACAGTGGCACCTTGACCCCGTCCGGGGTGAGGCGCGAGGAGCCCATACACAGATCCCAGCTGTCGTCGGGCCACAGCCGGATCAGTTCGCAGGAGGCCGGGCCGATCTTGAAGCGACGATGAAAGCCGCCGTTGACGATGCCGGTGCCGATGTAGAGCGCGCCGCGGAATTCGAACATCGCGATGCCGACTTCGTTGGTGGGGCCGCGCCAGGCACCGCGGTCGATGACCTTGCGCCAGTTGTACGGTGGACCACCCTCGCCGTCGGTCTTCCAGATCTGCATGCCGGTGGGATTGACCGTGGCCGCATAGAGGTGACCATCGAACTCGGCCATCTCGAATACCGTGACATTGCCGCGCTGGCCGAAACCGTCGCTGCTGGCCGGGACCCATTGCGCGGACTGCACGTCGTCGGTGCAGTAGATCGTGGCTTCCGAGCCGACGCATTCCTGCGCCTGACCGGAGCCGGCGTTCGAGCCGGTGGGCGAGGTGTGCACGCGGCCCTTGAACACCTGCAGGCTGCGGAAGCTGCGTACCGAGGTGTCCCAGGGCGGGCGCGGCACCGATTCGAAATCGCGGCCGTTCTCGCAGCGCAGGATGTCCGGCGGCTCGGCCATCGCCGGTGCCCAGGTCGAGACATACAGGCACGGCTTGCTGTCGGACTTGCCCTGAAACACCGCCATGCCGCGAAAGCCGACATAGCGCGGGACCTCACGATTGTTGCGGCCCGGCACCCAGGGCGCCTGGTAGAGACGCACCCACTGGTCCAGCGGCGGATCGTAGCGCCAGATTTCAGCACGCCGGTCCACGTCGTAAACGTCGTCCGGGCATTCCACGGGCCACGGCCGGAAGTCGGGACGCGGATTGTTGACCTTCATCATCGCGAAGGTGCCGCGCGTGGTCCCCACGTACAGCCGACCGTCGAACCACGCCATCGAGTGCGCGTAGTTGTTGAGCCCGTCGCCGAATCCGCTTTCGTTGGTCAGCCAGAAATCGTCCTCGGACAGACCGTAGCCGGTGCGGCCGCGCAGTCGGTCGATTACGGCAGCCACGACCACACTTCGATCAGCAGGAAGCGGACGATGGCGCGTGTGAACACATACGCCGAGGGATACCAGCCGCTGTAGATCTTGGCCTGGCCGGTCATCTCCGGGCGTAGTTGATGATCCGGGTCCTCCAGCGTCATCAGCACGCGCACCACCTTGCCGTACTCGCCCTGTTCGGCATTCGGCGCGATCGCGGTGACCTTGCCTTCGAAGGTGGTGCCGGGAAACGCCCAGACCTTGACCTCGGCGGAGCTGCCGATCTCGACCGAACCGACGGAGGATTCCGGTAGTTGCACTTCGGCCATCAGCGCGCCGGTTTCCTCGATCGTGGCGATCAGCCCGCCGGTCTCGTAGTACTGGCCGATTGCAAACATCAGCTCGTCGGAGACCACGGTGCCCGCGATCGGCGCACGGATACGCGTGTATTCGAGCTGCTGATTGGCGTATTCCAGCTGAGCCTTCTCCGCTTCGATCTCGGCGTTCAGTGCGGCGATCGATTCGTCGCGTGTCGGCGCCTTGACCAGCGACAGATTGCGTTCGGCCTCGGCCAGCTCCTCCTGCTGGACATCGGCCGTGCCTTTGGCGCGCTCGTAGTCCTGAATCGCGACCGCCTTGCGCTGGTACGCCGAATTCATGCGCCGTTCCTCGGCGTCGGCGAAGCTGGCGCGGACGCGTGCGGTCTGCACGCGCTGCTGCGCCAGGGCGATTTCCTCTTCACGTGCGCCGAGTTTGGCCAGCGCTAGCTGCGCATCGAGCCGCTTGAGTTTGGCTTCGGAGGTGGCCACGAGCGCCTTCTGCGCGGCATCGCTGAGCCGTGCGATCTCCTGACCCTTCTCGACCCGTGCACCTTCGGCCACGAACACCTCGCGCACGTCGCCGGCGATCAGGGCGCGTGTGTCGGCGCGGTCCTTGGGCAGCACTTCGAGTGAACCGCTGGGTTCGTACGGATACGGGATCAGTCCGATGACGATGATGACGCCGATGACGATCCATCCGGTTCTCGATGGCAGGTACTTGCTGAGTTTCATTGATCCGATCCGTCCCCGTCCCGACCGGTTGCGTCGGTATTGCTCGAAAAAGACATAAGCCATGACCCCAAGGAAAAGCAAAACGCCGGTGCCGCCGAACAGGCGTTCCAGCCAAGCCGCCGGGTATATCACCAGCAGCGTCAGTACCGCCGTGAAATACAAGGCCACGGCTGCCAGATAGAGGAGCAGCGGCGCGCGCGCCGCTTCCGGACGATCATCCCATGGCTTGGCGTAACCGAGCAGCGCAGAGCGCGCGCGGTCGCGCAGATCGGGCATGCCCAACTGGTGGGCAAGCAGATAGTAGCCCTCGTGTCGCGACAGAGGGTTGGCACGGAACAGCAGCGAAATCGCCGAGATGCCGGCCAGGCCCAGCATCACCGTCGGCAGGGCGCTGGGGTGCCGGCGCAGGATCAGCCAGCCGTAGATCGCCACCACGAACAGCACCAGGCTGGCATTGAGTGCGCTGCCGATGATGCGCACGCGCGCCCGCGTTGCCGCCCGCTCGGCCGGCCCTTCGGTGTCGCAATACAACTGCGGCAGGAAACCCCAACGCAGATTGAGCCCGAAACGAGGAGTCTCGTGGGTGCTGTAATGCACCGCATGCGCACGGGCGCTCTGTCCCAGCACATTGACCACGGCGCTGCAGAAGCTGGCCAGGATCAGTAGCCGGAACGGCCCCAGCAAGGGCAGTGCGTCGAGCGTGGCTTCATTGCGGTGTGACCAGAACGCGAACAGCGCGATCACGGCGAGCCCCCACATGCTGCGGCGCAGGATCGGATGCGTCAGCGTCAGATTCACCACCGCGCCGATCGGCATCCACGGCTTGGGATCGAGTTCGAGTCTCAGCGGATTGGCCGCGCCGCGTACGCCGAGCAGTCCTGAAATGGCACCGGGGCCGCCGGGCGTGGCCAGCGACCCGGCTGCGGTGGACGGCGGAAAGCCGGATGGCGCGCTGGCGGCCGCACCCTGCGCCCAGGCCGCCTCGGCATCGGTTTGCGGTGGTACCGGCAGGGGTTCACGGCGCCCGGATTTGAGCAGCCCGGCTTCGGCCAGGCGCAAGGCCAGGCGTTCCATCGCGGCTTCGTCGGCACGGCCATTGCTCGCATCGACACGGGCGGATGCATCACGTTGACCATCGAACAGCTGCGCCAGCGCGAACTCCGCCGGGGCCAGGCGCAGCTCGGCGCCACCGGCGTTGCGCAGCACGACTTGTTCGCGCTTTCCCTTCGCCCGGCGCTCGACGCCGTCCGCCGCCAAGCGCCGGTAGGGCGGCCGCGGGCCAGGCACCGCGTTTTGAATGTCGGAGGCCATGCGCCGATCGGTCAGCGCAGCATGCTGTTGATCTCGTCGAGATCGCCGGCCGTCAGTTTGCCCGCGGCCCGTTTGAGCTCCAGCGTCGCCAACACGTAGGCGTAGCGGGCCAGTGCGAAATCGCGTTGCGCGGCGTAGCGTTCGCGGACCGCGTTGAGCAACTCCGCCTGGGTGCGCGTGCCCACGTCGAAACCGACCTGGGCGGCTTCCTCGGCGGCGATCGCCGATTGCACGGCATGATCGAGCGCGCGCGAACGGGCCAGCGCGGAACGTGCATTCAAAAAGCCGCTGCGTGTGTCCTGCAACGCCTGCGCGCGCGCCTGATCCAGCAGCGCCTGTTCGCTTTTCTGCAGCTTGTCGGCATAGCGGATGCCGGTGGCGATCTGGCCGCCGCTATAGAGCGGCAACGTCACGGCGACGCCGATGCGCTCGTCCAGATCCTCACGTGCGCCCGAAATACCGCCGTTCTGGTCGAAGAACGCGTAGGAGCCGACCACATCGACCTGCGGCATGCGCAGCGCGCGTGCCTTGTCGTATTCCAGCCCGGCGATGTGGGCGACCACGGTCTGTTCGAGCAACGGAAGATTGTGCTGCATCGCGCGATCGATCCAGTTTTCGATCTGGTCGTAATCCAGCGGTGGCAGCGGGACGTCGGCGGGCAGGCCTTCGAGGTCCGTGAACAGGCGACCCGACACCAGTTCGATCTGCGTTCTGGCGATTTCGACTTCATTCTCGGCGGAAATCTCGTCGGCCAGCACCAGATCCTGGCGCGATTGCGCGGCCTTGAGGTCAGCATCCGCGACCAGGCCGGAGTCGAAACGGCCCTGCATCTGGTCGAGCTGGCGTGCCACGGCTTCCTTTTCGGCGCGCACCGAGGTCAGCGTCTCCTGCGCGCTGAGCAACGCAAAGTAAGCCTTGGCGACACCGATCTGCAGTTCGTCCTTGGCGTCGGCCAGCGCAAGTCGTGCCTGTCCAATCTGGCTGTCGGCTTTCTTCAGGTCGATGAACTGGTCGAGCCGGTACACCGTCTGCGAAAAGGCGGCACCATAGGCATAGCGTTCGAAGGTGTCGCCGCGGCTGACGTCTTCGAAGCCGTAGTAGGTGCCGTCGACTTCCTGGCGGATCCAGTCGTATTCCGCCTGCACACCCAGCTGAGGGAGAAGCTTGCCGCGCGCCGCCGGCCGCGCTTCCAGCGCGGCGTTGTACTGCAATACCGCGGAGCGGTAGGCCGCGTTGTGCTCGATGGCGTTGACGTAGACCGTCACCAGATCCGCGCGCTGCGACTGCGCATTCGAGACCCCGCAAACCAGCAAGGCACCCAGCATGCAGGTGCGGCGCATCGTGTGCCGCAGCCTCAAGACCCCCATACGATCGGCTCCTTCCGCTTTCCATGAGTGATTCCGCGCCCAGCGGACATCACCGCATCATACCGTCATGCGGCCGGTTCAATCATGAAGGTTTGTGTCTGCGTGGCGGCGCACGCCAGAGGTAGTCGCGCGTCAGCGGCAGATCGACCGGCGGCTTGGCCAGCTGCGCATGAAACACCACCAGATCGCCCCAGCGGAAACTCGCTTCGGACGCCTGCAGGTAGAAGCGCCACATGCGACAGAAGGCCTCGCCGAAGTGTTCGGACCAGCGCCGCTGTTCGCGCTGGAAGCGGGAGTGCCAGACGGCCAGCGTCTTCGCATAGTGCTGTCGCCAGACCTCGAAATCAGTCAGCACCAGACCAGTCGGTTCGATCATGGCGATCATTTCCGATGCGGCCGGAATGGCCCCGCCGGGAAAGATGTACTTCTGGATCCAGCGATTGGTGCCGCCCGGCGGCGTGGTGCGTCCGATCGTATGAACCAGGGCGTGACCGCCCGGACGCAGCAATTCGTGAATGCGCCGGAAATAGGTTGCATAGTTGGGACGGCCGACGTGTTCGAACATGCCGACGCTGACGATGGCGTCGAAGCTGCCCAGCGTCTTGCGGTAATCCTCCAGCCGGAACTCGACCTGTCCTTCGAGCCCGCGTTCGGTCGCGCGCCGGCGCGCCACACGCAGCTGTTCCTCGGCCAGCGTGATGCCGGTGACCTGGGCGCCATGGTGCTCCGCCAGATACAGCGCCATGCTGCCGAATCCGCAACCGATATCGAGCACGCGTGCGCCCGGCTGCAGCCTGAGCTTGCGCGCGATGATTTCGCATTTGGCCTGTTGTGCCTGCTCCAGCGTGAAACTGTCCTTGGCGAAGTAGGCGCAGGAATAGTGCAGGTCCTCGTCGAGAAAGCTCGCGTAGAAGTCCGGTTGCAGGTCGTAATGGTGATGGATATTGCGCTGCGCGCTGCGCGCGTCGTTGAACTCGTGCAGGCGCGATTGCAGGCCCTTGAGGCGACGGCTGAGGGCGCGCGATTCCCATTGATTGGTGATGCGAAGCCCGGTGCCGACCACGTGCAGCAGATCGTCGTCCGCCGGTTCCCAGCGACCGTCGACATAGGCTTCGCCGAAGCGTAGTCCAGGGTTGCGCAGCATCCAGCGCAGCGCGTCGCCGTCCTGCAGGAGGACGCTGGCCTTGGGTTCACCGTGCCCGAGGCGCCAGCGTTTTCCTTCCGGTGCGACGAACTCCAATTGCGCGTTCTGCAGACCGCGTCCCAATAAATCCAGCAGTGCTTGCATGCATCGAGTATAGCGTCAAGCTTTGTGCAGGCAATGTCTGCGCGCCAGTGTGTGTGACTGCCTGCGGGTCTGCGCTGATGACGACAGCGTGGATCGTCGCAATGTTGTTTGGGTTTGCCAGCTGACTGATTTTCCGCCCCGAGACGGCGCTGTGGCAGACTTCTTTCCCATGTCGTCGCCCAGGCACAAGCCGCTCCTGATCTGGCTCAGCGCTATTGCGCTGCTGGTTCAGCTGTTGTTGCCGAGCGCGCATGCGCAGTATTGGGCGCGCCAGAATCACGATCCGCTGCTGTTCGCCCTGTGCGGACAGTTTCCGCCCAGCATTCTTGCGCAGCTGCGCAAGACCGCGCCGCCCGAGGTTTTGGCAGCGCTGGAGGCGGCGGGGCAGGATGCGGGCACGCTCTCATGCCCGCTGTGCAAGGCGATGCACGCCGGGCACCTGGCCGGCAATTCCCATTTCGTGGCGCCGCTCGCCGTTTCGCCGACGCGCGCGCCAACGCTGAGGAGCGAACCGCGGGTCCAGCACGCGGGTTTCCTGATTCATCCGCGGCCGAGAGGACCGCCTGCCTGGGCGTAGTTCCGCGCACTCCGTAATGCCGCTGTTCCGAGGTCCGCCTGCCGAGGTTTCGGTGCGTGGAACCCCGGGCAGTGGATCGCGCTTGAACTCCGGTATCGATGCCGCCCACGGAAGGGCCCGTGGGGCGTCGCTGCCGAACGCCATCAGGATCCATTCGTGAACGAATCGTCTATCGACGGTCGGCTGCCGGCCCTGCCTGCACGCCACCGCATGATCTGGCGCTGGCATTTCTATGCCGGCCTGTTCTGTATTCCTTTCATCATCTGGCTGTCGGTCACCGGTGCCATCTATCTGTTCAAGCCGCAGTTCGAGGCCTGGCAGGATCGTGCCTACGAGCATCTGCCAATGAGCGGCGCGGCGGCCGCACCCTCGCAGCAGGTGGCGACGGCGCTGGCTGCGGCGCCGGGTACGCGGCTCAACGCCTACCAAATTCCGCGCACGCCGGATTCGGCCGCACAGATCATCGTCGGCCAGGACGAAGCGGTTTATCGCGCCTACGTGAACCCGCAGTCGCTGGAAGTGCTCAAAGTCATCAACGACGACCACCGACCGATGCAGGTGGTGCACGACCTGCACGGCCGCTTCCTGATCGGGGACCCGGGTTCGATTCTCACCGAGCTGGCGGCGTCCTGGGGCATCGTCATGATCGTCTCCGGTCTCTACCTGTGGTGGCCGCGCGATGCGCGCGGTCTCGGCGGTGTGCTGTATCCGCGGCTGAGTCGTCGCGGCCGGCCGTTCTGGCGTGACCTGCATGGCGTGGTTGGCTTCTGGGTGTCCGCGTTCGCGCTGTTCCTGATCGTCAGCGGTCTGCCGTGGACACATTTCTGGGGCAGCAATTTCCGCGCGCTGCGGCAGATCGGGCAGGTGGAGGCGGTCAAGCAGGACTGGGCGGCCGGACGTTCCGCGGAAATGGCGGAGCGCGTGGCGATGAACAGGCCGGCCGATGGCGATGACGAGCATGCGCAGCATCGGCACGGCATGACGATGGCCGCTTCTTCCGGTACCGCTGTCGACGCCACGGCGCTGGACCGCATCGTGGCGACGCTGGCGCCGATGCCGCTGGCGCAGCCGGTCAAGGTCTATCCGCCGTCGCAGAAGTCGGCGCAGTGGTACGCCTGGTCGTTGCCGCCGGATCGAACGCAGCGTGTGAAGTTGACGTTTGACGCGGCCAGCGGCGCGGTGCGCACACGCCAGGAATTTTCGGACAAGCGCCTGATCGACCGCATCGTCGGCGTCGGCGTGTCCGCGCACGAGGGGCAGTTGTTCGGCTGGTTCAATCAGGTGCTGGGTTTTCTGACCACGGCCGGTCTGATCGCGCTGAGCCTTAGCGGCTTCATGGCTTGGTTCAAGCGACGGCCGCAGGGCCTGCTCGGTGCGCCGCCGGTGCTGCTGGGGCCGGGCGTGCCGGCGGCGCTGTGGGGGCCGGCGCTGCTGCTGGGCCTGCTGCTGCCGATGCTCGGGCTGTCGATGATCGCGGTCTTGATCGTCGAGCGCCTGCTGCTGCGCCGCATTCCCGGGGCTCGTGATTTTCTCGGGCTGCAGCCGGCCTGAGTCGCCGTACGCCGAGACCCTGATTTCAGAAATTCGATGACCTGCCACGCCGTGGCCGGGGAGAATCCATGCTGCACATTCAGAAAAAATCACCATACATCGGGCGGGTCATCGGGCGGGCCGCCAGGGCCACGCTGACGCCCGCAATTCTTGCCGCGCTGCTGGCAGCGGCGCCGCCGGCACAGGCGCAGGGCGGTGCCGAAAAGCCGGTACAGCTCGGCGATACCGTCATCACCGCCACGCGCCGCGAGAGCGCGGCCTTCGAGTCGCCGGCTGCCGTCAGCGTGGTCACCGGGCAGGACATCGAGCGCAAGGGCGTGGTGCGTGTGCTCGACGCGCTCAAGGACCTGCCGGGCGTGTACGTGCGCGACAACGGCAACGTGCCCAGTTCTTTCAGTGGCCAGGTGCTGATCCGCGGCGTCGCCGGCTACCAGCGCAACGCCGTGCTGCTCAACGGCATGCCGATCAACAACGGCTTTTCCAACGGCGTCAACTGGTCGCTGGTGGACCCTGACAGCGTCGCCCGTGTCGAAGTCGTGCGCGGGCCGTTTTCCTCGCTCTACGGTGGCTCGGCGATGGGCGGGGTGGTCAACATCATCACCAAGTCGCCGATCGAGAACAGTGCGCTGCTCAAGGGCAGTTACGGCAGCGACCCGCTCAGTTCCGGCTACGCGGCGATCTCGCGGCGCCTGAGTGAGCGTGTCGGCTTGCGTGCCGAATTCGGCAGCCAATCCAGCGACGGCTTCGTCGAGGATCTCGTCTCCAAGTCCGCGTCCGTGGGCGAGGGCACGCCGGTGGACGGCGCCGTTGCCACCCGTACCTCGCAGGGCGGCGAGGCCTACCTGCTCGGCACCAAGGGCGCGCGCAAATGGTGGCAGAACACCGCCGGCCTGACGCTGCGCCTGGATGCCGGCGAGCGCGCGTTCCTGGACCTGTCCGTGCGCTATCACGAGCACGCCTCCAAGTCCGTGGACGCGCGGACCTGGCTGCGCGATGCGGCCGGCGAGCCGGTGTGGAACGGCAGCCTCGCGGTGGACGATTCGCAGACCGTGTCGCTCAAGCCCAGCGACTTCGTCTCCGGTCCCAACGGCGAGGACATCCTGCGCTATGCGCTGAGCTACGAAACGCCGTTGGGCCTGCTCGGCAAGGCGCGCGTGGAGGCCTATTATTCCGACAACGACTACTGGTACGTGACGCCGACCGCGGGCGTGGCGACGCCGGACGGCGGCAGTGGCAAGCGCGTCGACATTCCGAATACGCGAGGCGCCGTCAACGCACAGCTCGAAACGCCATTGGGCCGGCATTTCCTGATTGCCGGGGTGTCATTCGGGGACGACCGTCTGCACAAGCGTGAACGCAGCATCGCCGACTGGCGCAGTCGCGGCAGCGACGCGATCAGCGACGTCAGCTATCGCTCCGATGGCGAAAGCCAGACCTATGCGGCCTATCTGCAGGACGAACTCAGTGTCGGCCGGCGGCTGACGCTCTACTTCGGCCTGCGCTATGACGAGTGGTCGACCACCGGCGTGGTCGCGCAGCTTACCGAACCGGTGACCGCCAGCGATTATGCGCGGCGGCACAAGGATTCGCTGAGCCCGAAACTGTCGGCCGTCTACAAACTGACCGAGACGACGGTGCTGCGCGCCTCGGCCGGCACCGCGTTCCGCTCGCCGACCTTGTCCGACCTGTATTCCGCCTTCACCGCGTCCAATGGCTCGACGACCTACGCCAGCTCCGACCTCAGCCCGGAAACCATCACCGCTTACGAGATCGGCGCGGAAAGCCAGATGTGGGGCACGCCCTTGTCGACCACGCTGTTCTACAACGAGCTGGAAGACATGATCGCCTCGATGTCCGCGCCCAATCCGGACAATCCCTCGATCGACGACCGCGTGCGCGTCAACGTCGGCAAGGCGCGTATCCAGGGCTTCGAGATCGAACTGCGCAAACCGTTGTCGGCGATGCTGACGGCTTTCGCCAACTACACCTATACCGACACCGAAGTGCGCGACAACGCCGCCGACCCGGCCAGCGTCGGCAAGCACCTGACACTGATTCCGAAGCAGACCTTCAACCTCGGCGCCAAAGGCGAGTACGGCGCCGGCTACGGCTATCTGGTGGGCCGTTATGTCGGCGACGTCTACTCGAACAGCGAAAACCTCGACACGGTCAACGGCGTCTACGGCAGCTACGACCCGTTCTTCCAGGTCGACGCCAAGCTCGGCTATGGCCTCGGCGAACACTGTACGCTGGGCCTGAGCGTGTTCAACCTGCTGGATCGTGACGACTACCAATCCGGGCTGACGGCGGGTCGGACCTACCTGGCGGAACTGGCGTTGCGGTTCTGAAGGGAGCGGTGCGCGCATCGCGCGAGGTGTGAAAATCCTCGCGTGGTGCTCGCGCCGTATTCGGGTTGGTTCTCAGACGTTGAAGCGGAAGTGCATGACATCGCCTTCCTGCACGATGTACTCCTTGCCTTCGAGCCGCCACTTGCCGGCTTCGCGCGCACCGGATTCACCCTTGTACTGGATGTAGTCGTCGTAGCCGATGACCTCGGCGCGAATGAAGCCGCGTTCGAAATCGGTGTGGATCACGCCGGCCGCCTGCGGGGCGGTGGAGCCGGCGCGTACGGTCCAGGCGCGCACTTCCTTTTCGCCGGCGGTGAAATAGGTCATCAGGCCGAGCAGGCTGTAGGCGCCGCGGATCACGCGATTGAGTCCCGGTTCTTCCAGACCGAGATCGGCCAGGAACATTTCCTTGTCTTCTTCGTCCAGCAGGGCGAGTTCGGCTTCGATGCCGGCGCACACAGGCACGACTTCAGCATTGTCGGCCGCGGCAAAGGCACGAACCCGGTCGACGAATTCGTTGCCGTTCTTGAGTCCGTCTTCGTCGACATTGGCGATGTACAGCGCCGGCTTGGCGGTGATCAGATGCAGTTCGCGGATTGCCAGCTTTTCTTCGGCGTCCAGCTCCAGGCTGCGTACCGGCTTGCCCTGGTCGAGCTGGGCGAAGACCTTCTGCAATATGGTCTGGCGGGCTACTGCCGCCTTGTCGCCGGACTTGGTCTGGCGCGCGGTGCGTTCCAGGGCCTTGGAGACCGTGTCCATATCAGCGAGCGCGAGTTCGGTGTTGATCACTTCGATGTCGCGCAGCGGGTCGACCGAGCCGGACACATGAATCACATCGTCATTGACGAAGCAGCGTGCGACCTGGGCGATGGCATCGGTTTCGCGGATGTGCGCGAGAAACTGGTTGCCGAGACCTTCGCCCTTGGAGGCGCCGGCGACGAGGCCGGCGATGTCCACGAACTCCACGGTGGTCGGCAGGATCTTCTGCGGTTTGACGATCTCGGCCAGGGCATCGAGGCGCGGGTCCGGTACGCCGACCACGCCGACGTTCGGGTCGATCGTGCAGAACGGATAGTTCTCGGCCGCGATCTGGGCCTTGGTCAAGGCGTTGAACAGGGTGGACTTGCCGACGTTCGGCAGGCCGACGATGCCGCATTTGATGCCCATGGCGTGAATCCGCGAGAGGGGTGGAAAATCTGGAAGTCGTGCAGCTCGGGCGCGGGGCCGGGGCGGCACGGGGCGCGCATTTTCTCACATGCGCCCGGGCTGTGCGGAGCAATGTTGCGGTCTCAGGCGCCGCGCCGGTGCAGTCCCTGAGTGGCACGATCCCAGCCGCCGTCGTAGAGCACACGCATGGCCGCAACGCTGTCTTCGATCGCATCCTCGATGGCGCGCGCATCGGCGGCGATCGGCTTGCCGAGCACGTAGTCGAGCACCATGTCCTTGTGTCCGGGGTGGCCGATACCGATGCGCAGACGTGCGTATTCGGGTCCGAGACAGCGGTGCAGGTCGCGCAGACCGTTGTGTCCGCCATGCCCGCCACCGCGCTTGAGGCGCACGGTACCGGCCGGCAGATCGAGTTCGTCATGTGCAACCAGAACCTGTTGCGGCGCCAGCTTGTAAAAGGCGGCCAATGCCTGGACCGCGAGCCCGCTGCGGTTCATGAAGGTATCCGGCTTGATCACCCACAGGCGATTGCCGGCGATGTCGAGCTGCGCGACTTCGCCGTGATAGCGCGATTCGGAACGGAACTGGCCGCCGAAGACGGCGGCCAGTCGGTCCGCAAACCAGAATCCGGCGTTGTGCCGGGTCTGCGCATAGCCGGCCCCGGGGTTGCCGAGGCCGGCGATCAGCCGGATATCCGAGGACACGCCGGAATCAGCTGGCCTCGCCTTCTTCACCGCCTTCGGCGGCATCGCCCGCGTCATCGGCGGCGCTGATGCGCGGCAGGTGGATGGCGGCCACGGCGGTATCGTTGCCGTGCTTGAGCTCAACCAGTTCCACACCCTCGGGCAGCGTCAGCTCGGACATGTGGACCGATTCGCCCACGTTGAGCTGGGTCACGTCGATCTCGATGAATTCCGGCAGGTTCTGCGGCAGGCATTCGACTTCGATTTCGTTGACCAGATGCTCAAGCAGACCGCCACCGGTCTTCACGCCCACGGCGATCTCGGCGCCCTTGAAGTGCACCGGCACGTTCATGCGGATCGCCTGATCGTTGCGCACGCGCAGGAAGTCGGCGTGCATGACGATGGGCTTGGCGGGGTGGCGCTGCAGGTCCTTGAGGACCGCCTGCTCTTCCTTGTCGCCGATCTTGATCGTCAGGACGTGGGAGTAGAAGGCTTCGGTTTCGAGGTGCTTGGCGAGTTCGCGATGCTCGACGGACAGCTGCTGGGCGGCAACATCGCCACCATAGATGATCGCCGGGACCCGGCCGGCATGACGCAGGCGGCGGCTCGCACCCGTGCCCTTCACGTCACGCACTTCGGCGTTCACGATGAAATTTTCAGACATGGAAAAACTCCTGTTGGATAGTGCCCATGGCCGCGACCAGCCACGGGGGCGCGGGATTCTACACGAATCGCGGCCTTCGGTTGGCTTGCGGTGCCTTCCCGATCAGGCCGGGCGCCGTTGGCCCTGGAGGATGCCGGTATGAGCGGCGCCATCGAGTGGTTCGTAGCCGCGCTCACGGTCGAACAGCGCGTACAGCGGTTCTCCGACCTCGGCCGGGTCGAAGCCCTGGCGCTTGAGATCGACCTTGCGGTACTTGAACGTGGACGTGACGTCCTGTTCCACGCGCAGACGGATGAACAGTGGCACAGCGTACTTGGGCAGGCGCGCGAACAGGGTGTCGGCGAGCGCAAGTCCGTCGAATTCGTCTCCGTCCAGGCGTAACGCGGCCATGCCGGCGCGCCCGTCCGAGCCCGGCACCTCGACCCCGTAGACGATGGCTTCTTCGATACCGGGAATGCCCACGAACGCGGCCTCGACTTGCGTGGTCGCCACGTTTTCCCCCTTCCAGCGGAAGGTGTCGCCGACCCGGTCGACGAACTGGATGTGTCGCCAGCCCTGGTCGCGCACCAGATCGCCGGTGTTGAACCAGCGGTCGCCGGGCTTGAACACGTCGCGCAGCAGCTTGGCGTCGTTGGCCGAGGCCTGGGTGTAACCGTCGAACGGCGCGCGCTCGCTGATCTCGGTGATCAGCAGGCCGGTGCCGCCGCGGGTGACGCGTGTCATCCGTCCTTCGGCGTCGCGTGGCGCCGTCTCGGTTTCCGCATCGAACTGCACAATGGCGTATGCGAGCGGGCAGAACCCCGCCGTTCGGTCGAGACCGAAACCGTTCGAGAACGCGAGATTGCATTCACTGGCGGTGTAGAACTCCGAAATGTAGTCGATGCCGAAGCGGGTCTTGAACGCGTCCCAGATGTCCGGGCGCAGGCCGTTGCCGATGATCGCGCGCACGCGATGTTCGCGGTCGCGCGGGTCCGGTGGCCGGTTCAACAGATAGCGGCACAGCTCACCGATGTAGCAGAACGCCGTGGCCTGGTGGTGCCGTATCTGCTCCCAGAAGCGTGAGGCGCTGAACTTGCGGTCCAGCGCGAGACAGGCGCCCGCGCCGAGCACCGCGCCCAGGCCCACCGTCAGCGCATTGTTGTGATAAAGCGGCAGCGCACAGTACAGCACGTCGTCGCGCCTCAGGCGCAGGCTCAGCTGGCCGAGCCCGGCCATCGAGCGGAACCAGCGGTAGTGCGTCATCACCGAGGCCTTGGGTAGCCCGGTGGTGCCGGAGGTGTAGATGTGGAAACAGGCTTGTCCGAGCGTCACGTCCGCGGTTTGCGCCGGGTCGGTGTCGGCGGCCATGGCGACGGCGGTCTCGAAATCCTCGTAGCCGTCGGGGCAGGGGCCCGGACCGACATGCATCAGCCGGCAAGCTGCCAGCGCGACCGACTCGGGCAGGGACTGCATCGCCTCGAGACACTCCGTGCCGACGATCAAAATCTTCGGTGCACTCAGAGTGATGCTGTGCGCCAAAACCTCGCCGCGCTGCTGCGGATTGAACATCGCCGCCACCGCGCCGAGCTTGATCGTGCCGAACAGCGCCGCGAGCACCTCCGGCCGGTTGTCCATGAGGATGCCGACCGTTTGCGTGCTGCCGATACCGCGCGTTCTCAGCGCGGCGGCGCAGCGATTGGTCCAGGCATTGAATTCGGCATAGGTCCATGCGCGGTCCTCGAAACGCAGGAACGGCCGCTGCGGCTGGGAACGGGCGAGGGATGCCAGCCTTGCCCCCACCGACCGATGCTGGTCCCGGCTCAGCGTGGCGAGATTCCAGGCACCGCGCAGCAGCTGCGGCCATTCCGGCAGGATGCGCAGGCTCTGCCGCGCCAGGGCGCCGAACGTGACCGGCGTCGAATCACTCATCTTGACTGTGCCTTTTGGAAGATTGGCGGGATCGCGATCGGGATGGGGATCGGCGCCGAGCATGGACGGCGGCGGCCGGGCGCGGCAAGCTTGCACCATACGCGACGGTATTGACGCCGTCCTGCGAGTCAATCACGGACCACCGATGCTGAGAACCCTGAAGCTGTGGGCGCGACCACGGCGCGTGCGCATGCCGGTCGGCGGCACATCCGAATTGCGGATGCGGGTCTGGCCGCAGGAGATCGATCTCAACCTGCACATGAACAACGGCCGCTACTTCAGCGTGGCCGATCTCGGGCGGCTCGACTGGTGGCTGGAGACCGGTGTGTGGTGGCCTGCGATCCGGCGTGGTTGGCGGCCGGTGGCCGGCGGCGCGGATGGTCGCTTTCTCAAATCCCTGCAACCGCTCCAGGCGTACCGCTTGCAGACGCGGATGCTGGGCTGGAACGACAAATGGTTCTTCGCCGAGCATCGCTTCGTGTGCAAGGGGCAGGTCTGGGCGGTGATCAACGTGCGCTACCTGTTCGTGGCCAAGGGGCCGCGACCCACGCCGGCCGAGGTGCTGGCCCTGGTCGGGCACACCGAGCCATCGCCACCGCTGCCGGACTGGATACAGCTCTGGGACGATGCCCAGACGCGCCTGACCCGCAGCATCCGCTCGCGTTGACCCAATTCCTATCCAAATGACCCAGGTGTTCCATGACCCAGGCTGAAACCCTTCCCTATCCGCGTTTGCTCGCGCCGCTCGATCTCGGCCACACCACGCTGCGCAACCGCGTGATCATGGGGTCGATGCACAGCGGGCTTGAAAGCTCGCGGGATTTTTCGAAGCTGGCGGCCTTCTACGCCGAGCGTGCGGCCGGGGGCGTGGGCCTGATCGTCACCGGCGGCTTCTCGCCGAACGTGGCGGGTTGGGTCTATCCGTTCAGCGGCATGCTGGCCACGCCTTCGGCGGCGCGCCGTCATCGCAAGATCACCGAGGCGGTGCATGCCGAAGGCGGCAAGATCGCCCTGCAGATTCTGCACGCCGGGCGTTATGCGCATCACCCGTTTGCCGTGAGTGCCGCGCGTCTGCGCTCGCCGATCTCGCGCTTCACGCCGCACGCATTGTCGTCACGCGGCGTGGAACGCCAGATCGCGGCCTTCGTGCGCTGCGCGAAATATGCCCGCGAAGCGGGTTACGACGGCGTCGAGGTGATGGGCTCGGAAGGCTATCTGATCAACCAGTTCCTGGCCGAGCACACCAATCCGCGCACCGACGAATGGGGCGGCGCCTTCGAAAACCGCATGCGCTTTCCGGTGGAGATCGTGCGGCGTATCCGCGAGGCCGTCGGCTCGGACTTCATCATCATCTACCGGCTGTCACTGATCGATCTGGTGCCGAACGGTCAGAGTTGGGAACAGGTGGTGATGCTGGCCCGGGCGATCGAGGCGGCGGGCGCCAGCATCATCAACAGCGGCATCGGCTGGCACGAGGCCCGGGTGCCGACGATCGCCACCAGCGTGCCGCGCGCCGCGTTTGCCTGGGTCACGCAGAAGCTTCGTGAGCACGTGGCGCTTCCGATCTGCGCGGCCAACCGCATCAATACGCCCGAGGTGGCGGAGCAGGTGCTGGCCGACGGCATCGATCTGGTGTCGATGGCGCGGCCGCTGCTCGCGGATGCGGCCTTCGTCAACAAAAGTGCGGCCGGGCAGCCGCAGGACATCAACACCTGCATTGCCTGCAATCAGGCCTGCCTGGATCATGTGTTCAAGGCCCAGCGGATTTCCTGTCTGGTGAATCCGCGTGCTGGCCATGAAACCGAACTGGTTTACGCGCCGACGGCGCAGGCCAGGCGCATCGCCGTGGTCGGGGCCGGTCCGGCCGGTCTGGCCTGCGCCACGGTGCTGGCGGAACGTGGGCATCAGGTCGATCTGTTCGAGTCCGCGTCCGAGATCGGCGGGCAGTTCAACATGGCCAAGCGCATACCGGGCAAGGAAGAGTTCCATGAAACCTTGCGCTACTTTAAGCGGCGCATCGTCGCCACCGGTGTTCGCCTGCATTTGCAGCACCGCGTCAGCGTCGAGGAACTGGCCGGCGGCAATTTCGACGATGTGGTGCTGGCCAGCGGCGTGACGCCCCGCGAGGTTCACCTGCCGGGCGCCGAGTCGCTGCCGCCCGGTCGCGTCGTGTCCTATCTGGATGTGCTGTTGAAGAACGCGCCGGTGGGGCCGCGCGCGGCCATCATCGGCGCCGGTGGCATTGGTTTCGACATGGCGGAGTTCCTGGTCGACGAAGGGCATTCGCCGGCCTTGGACCCCGAAGCCTGGCGGCGCGAATGGGGTGTGGTGGATCCGGCACAGGCGGTCGGCGGCGTGGTCGCACCGAACCCCGGTGCGCCGGCGCGGCAGGTGTTTCTGCTGCAACGCAAGACCGGCAAGGCGGGTGGCGGGCTGGGCAAGACCACCGGCTGGATACATCGCGCTTCGATCAAGATGAAGCGTGTCGAAACCATCGTTGGCGTCAACTACGAGAAGGTCGACGAGGACGGCCTGTGGATCAGCTTCGGCGAACGCCACGAGGGCCTGAAGCGCCTGGACGTGGATACCGTGGTGATCTGCGCAGGGCAGGAGCCACTGCGCGAACTGGAGACGCCGCTGATGGAGGCCGGCATCAAGCTGCATCGTATCGGCGGGGCCGATGTCGCCGCCGAGCTCGACGCCAAGCGTGCGATCGATCAGGGCAGCCGGCTAGCCGCGCGCTTGTGAGGCTTACGTACCGCCATGGCGTTGCTCAGGCGCGCGGATCGAAGTCCTTGAAGCGTTCGGCCATGTCCCGATAGAACTGCTTTTGTTCGTCGAGTTCGGCCGGCGGCGATACCACCGACAGCGTCACGATCTGGTCGCCGGCCGGCGTGCCGGGCAGGCCTCGTCCTTTGAGACGCAGCTTGCGCCCGCTCTGGGCGTTGGCGGGAATCTTGAGCTGCACACTGCCACCCAGCGTGGGCACAGGCACGCTCTGACCCAGGGCCGCTTCCCAGGGCGCGATCGGCACGTTGACGTGGATGTCTCGTCCCTGTGCGCTGAACTGCGGATCGGCCCTGAAGTCGATTTCAAGCAGCAGGTCGCCGCCGCGCAGACCCTGGCCATTCAGACGGATCGTCTGGCCGGCGGTGACGCCCTTGGGTATCCGCACCGACAAGGTCTTGCCGTTGACGCCGATGCTCTTCTGCGCGCCGTTGAACGAATCTTCCAGCTGAATCTGGACCTTGGCGCGCTGATCCTCGCGGCCGGCGAAGCCACCGCCGAAGTCCTCGAAACTGCGTGAACCGCCGAAGCCGGCGCCGCCGCCCATGCCACCGCCGAACAGGTCTGAGAAGAAGTCCGAGAATCCGCCCATGTCTTCAGACCGGGCACGGCCGGCACCGCCGCCGAAATTGGGCTGCCAGCCTGGCGGGGGCGTGAAGTTCTGGCCGGCCTTCCAGTTCGGACCGAGCTGATCGTAGGCGCGACGTTTCTTGTCATCCGACAGGACTTCGTAGGCTTCGCTGACTTCCTTGAACCGGTTTTCGGCGCCGGCGGCCTTGTTTTTGTCAGGGTGAAATTCGCCCGCGAGCTTTCGGTAGGCACGCTTGATCTCGCCGGCTGGCGCGCCGCGTTCCACGCCGAGAATCTTGTAGTAGTCCTTGTACTCCACAGACACGCTCTCCAAAAAAAGCGGGGCGCTTCACGCGCCCCGCTCAATCACACCATCTTCCCTTGCTCAGGCGCTGACCGCAATCCGGCGGGGCTGGGAGGCGGCGCGCTTGGGAATGCCGATCTCCAGCACACCGTTGCGGCCGTTGGCGGTGACGCCTTCGGCGTCGGCCGTGTCCGGCAAGGTGAAGCGGCGGTGGAAACGGCCGCTTGCACGTTCGACGCGACGGCGTTCCACCCCTTCGGGCTTTTCCGCTTCGGCGCGCGTTCCGGCGATCGTCAGCACACCCTTTTCGAGGGTGACTTCGATGCTCTCGGGGTCCACGCCCGGCACGTCGATATGGAGCGCGAAACGGTCCGCGTATTCCTCGATATCGACCGGCGGCACCCAGTCGGCCGTCGCGCCGCTGGTGTCGTTGCTGGCGACACGATCAAATAGTTTGTTCACTTCCTGCCAAAGATCACGGTGCAGGCCCCAGGGTTCATAACGTACGACGCTCATGGCTGTTTCTCCAATTGATGCTGCCAATCGAAGCAGCGGTTGACTACGCCACTCAAGATGGGGCTGGGGGCACCCTTTTCAAGAGCGCAAAGTCAAGTGGGCATGGCGAGTCGGCGTGGTGGATGCCGCTATACTTGCGCCCCTTTTTGCCGTTGCCCGCCGTGAACCCCACCGCCCCGAATATGCAGGAAGTTTCCGATTGGAAGATCGATTCGTGGCAATCGCGCGTGGCCACGCAGCAGCCGAACTATCCGGATGCGGCGGCGTTGCAGATGGCGCTGGCGCAACTCGGACGGCTGCCGCCGCTGGTGACATCCTGGGAAGTCGACGCCCTGCGTGCGCAGCTGGCCCAGGCCCAGGCCGGGCGCGCCTTCGTGCTGCAGGGCGGCGACTGCGCCGAGTCCTTCGCCGACTGCACGCCGGACATCATCACCAACCGCCTCAAGGTCTTGCTGCAGATGTCCCTGGTGCTGGTGCATGGTCTGTCGACGCGTGTGGTTCGACTCGGACGATTCGCCGGCCAGTACGCCAAGCCGCGCTCGGCCGATCTGGAAACCCGCGACGGCGTCACCTTGCCGTCTTATCGCGGTGATCTGGTCAACGCGCCCGAGTTCACGCCGGAAGCACGCATCCCCGACCCGCGGCGACTGATCGAAGGTCACGCCAATTCGGCGATGACGATCAACTTCGTGCGCGGCCTGGTCGACGGCGGCTTTGCCGATCTGCACCACCCGGAATACTGGAACCTGTCGTGGATGCCGCATTCGCCGCTGGCCACGGCCTATCGCGAACGCGTGGAATCCATCGGCCGCTCGCTGCGCTTCATGGAAACCCTGGCCGGGCAGGAGATTCACGAATTCAACCGGGTGGATTTCTACACTTCACACGAAGCGCTGCTGCTCTACTACGAGCAGGCGCAGACCCGGCAGGTGCCGCGCAAGCCGGGCCACTACAACCTGTCCACGCATTTCCCCTGGATCGGACTGCGTACCGCCGATCTGGACGGTGCGCATGTCGAATATATGCGCGGCATCCGCAACCCCGTGGGCGTCAAGGTCGGCCCGGGCGTATCGCCGGACGGGTTGCGCGCGCTGTGCGATCGTCTCGATCCGGCGCACGAACCGGGGCGACTCACGCTGATCAGCCGCATGGGTGCCGACAAGATCGCCGAAGGCCTGCCACCGCTGATCGAGGCGGTGCGCGATCGCCCGGTGCTGTGGATGGCCGACCCCATGCACGGCAACACGATCTCAACCGGCAACGGTCTCAAGACGCGTCCGTTCGAGCGCATACAGGCCGAGTTGCTGTCGGCCTTCGAGGTGCATCAGGCGCACGGCTCGCGTCTCGGCGGCGTGCATCTGGAACTGACCGGAGAAGACGTGACCGAATGCACCGGCGGTGCGCGACAGTTATCGGAAACCGATCTGGAACGCGCCTACCGCTCGAACGTCGATCCACGACTCAACTACGAACAGGCCCTGGAAATGGCGCTGACGATCGTGGACCGCTGCGGTACCTGAGTCAGGCGCTGCGCCGCCGTCCGAGCACGATCATCACCACGCCGGACAGCACGCAGCCGATCGCGATCCATTCGTTCGGCAGGATCACTTCGCCGGCGAAGCTCACGCCCAGCAGCACGGCGATCACCGGATTGACGTAGGCGTAGCTGGTGGTCAGTGCCGGCGCCACGTTCTGCATCAGGTAGACGTAGGCGCTGTAGGCGACGAGGCTGCCGAACACGGTCAGATAGGCGAGCGCGAGCAAGGCCTGCGGCGACACGTCCAGGCGCCAGCTTTCGCCGCGTGCGGCGCTGCCGATGAAGAACAGCAGGCCGGCGCACAGCATCTGGCAGGCGCTGTTCATCAGTCCGCCCGGCAGCGCCAGGCGACGGGAATAGACTGTGCCGAAGGCCCAGCTCACCGAGGCGAACATCAGCAGGCCGGCCGATACCGGATTGGCGGCGAAGTCGCCGCCCAGGTTGAGCAGCACGATGCCGCCGAAGCCCAGCGCCAGCCCGATCCATTGAAACCGACCGGGCCATTCGCCCCACAATCCGGCGATCAGGCTGGCCCACAGCGGCACCGTGGCCACCGCCGTGGCGGCCAGGCCGGAGCCCACGGACTGCTGTGCCAGCACCACCCCGCCATTGCCGAAGCACAGCATCAGCAGGCCGATCAAGGCAGTGCCGGCCCATTGTCTGGCGCTCGGTGCGGGACGGCCGCGCAGCCGCAGCACCGTATAGAGAATCGTGCCGGCGATCGAAAAGCGCAGGCCCGGGAAAAACAGGGGCGGAAAGCCTTGCAGCGCGAAGCGGATCGCGAGATAGGTCGAGCCCCAGACGAAGTAGACGGTCGCCATCGCCAGGATGGCGGTGGCGCTCAGATCATTGCGGCGCGAGGGCGCCTGTGTGCTCATGGATGGGGCTCTGCGCGGCGGAACGGCGGCGCATTGTATTCGCCCGCAGCTGCGCGCGCCGAACGGCGCGCGGGAATTTCTACACCGCCAGTTGCGTCCGCGCGTGGTCGCCGTAGCCGAAATGACCGGCCGTTTCGCCGGTGAGCCGGGCGACGGTCTGCATGTCCTCGTCCGCCAGCGGCGTGGCCGAGGACGAGGGCCGCAGGCGCGCCGCGGCGCTCTCCAGCAGTGTGTTGCCGGGATCGAGCCGGCAGTGCGAAAACAGTTTGCCCAGGGTTTCGCGCGGCGAGGCGCAGAGGTCTTCATGGCGCACCACGAGGCAGGCCTCGCGCAGGGCCGGCGAGGCGTCCAGCCGCTGCGCGATGAAACGATGCACGTCGTTCCACAAGCGGGCCAGGCCTTCGACCTCACGCCCTTCGACCCAGGCTTGCAGGATGGATGCCGCCTGCGAGCCTTCACCGATGTTGACGGGGCGGCGATCAAGCCCGAATTCGTAGTGCCCGACACGTTGCATGTAGCGCAAGGCGCGCGGATCTTCGCGGTGCAGTTCGCAGAAGCGTGCGTGCTGACTTTTGAGCGAGGCGATATGCGCTGCCGGCTCGCGCACCGGAATCACGAAGCGCGCGTCCGGAAACAGCTTGAGCAGGTACTCCAGGCGCGTGATGTTGTAGTTGCCCTTGGCCAGATAGCGTGAACCCTGACGTAGCCACAGCATCTTGCGCAGATGATTGCGGTAGAAGTGTTCGAACCTGGGCGCTTCGGTGCTGGCGTCGAGCACATTGCTGCGCAGCGAGCTGTGCAGTTCCGGGAAGAAGGCCATCCATACGGGTTCTTCCACCGCTTCGGGACTGTCGGGCGAAACCTCGATGCCGTCGCCGTGGGCGCGTTCGATCTTCTGTTCCTGCCCGCTGCGCGAGCGGTCCAGAAACCAGTTCCAGAAGAACGGCGTCAGCACCAGCGGAAAGTCTTTGTAGGCATGCGTCGCGCACTGTTCGTGCTCGGCGAGGATCTCCAGCAGGATGGTGCTGCCGGACCGTGCCAGGCCGCTGACGTAGATCGGCGCCTCGGTTCGGATGCTGGAGATCTTGTCGTCGAGTACCGAGCTTTCGAGGTTGCCCATGCGCACCCAGAACCCCGGGTGTTGGTTGACGGACTTACCGAGCCAGTCGACCCAGCCCGGAACCTCGAATTCGGATGTCTTGCTGGCTTCGCTCATGCGATCGCCCTCGCGTGTTTTATTCGATGCGGAAGCCGAGCTTGAGCCCGAGCGCGCCGATGGTGACGGCCAGGATGAAGCTGAATTCCCAGCCGCGCAGCCAGCCCGGCCCGAAGCCGAGATAGTGCTTTTCCGGCAATTCGATCTCGACCGCATCCACGGCCAGTTCCTCTGGCAGATAGCCGGCCGGATTGCCGATCAGGGCATTCCACCAGGCACGTTTGTGCAGCACCGGCACGGCCTTGTCCATGGCATGGTCTTCCAGCGTGCTGCCGGACTCGTCGGTGATCAGGACATGGGCCGCGTTGTCCGAACCCGGCATCGAGGCCCATTGCGCGCTGTAGCCCTGTTCCGGGTGCGTGCGGGTTTCGACGGTGGCGCCGGGCGCCGGCCACGAATAGCCGTAGGCGGTGCTCATCCAGGCCAGCAGGCACAGCACCGGCGCCATCGCGATCACGGCCGGTATCACCACGATGCCGACCTGCTTGAACGCGAGCCCGAGCATGCGCCGCATCATCGGCGCGGCTTCGGAGAATTCGCCGTCGAAGCTGTTGAGCGCCTGCTGCGCCTCGGCCAGCTCGCGTTTGGTCGCGGAAATGCGCTTCTGCGGAGACAGCAGCCAATACAGTCCCATCGAGGCGACACCGCCGGCCACGCCCCAGATCCAGAGTCGGAGCGTGGCCGGGATGGCGCCAGCGGTGGCGCCATCGATCCAGTAGAACAGCGGTGCCGGCAGGTCGAGCAGGCCCATGCTCACCGGCTTACGGCGCCTGTTTGTCGTTGGTGGCGCTGTTGTCGTTGCCGTTGTTGGCGGCCGCCTTGCGCTGCTTGAGCATCTTGCGCACCGGCCACATCACGATGAACGCCACGGCCGCGAAGATTGCGGCGACCAGCGCCCACAGGGCGCTGAGCAGGCTCAGCCCGGCGCCGGGGCCGACATAGGCCTGGGCCGGAACGGCGACCACTGCGAGGGCCAGAGCCACAGGCGCCAGTTGGAGGGTACGACGGGTCAGGTTCGGGATTTGGGCTTTCATGATCTAGCCTCCTTGGGGGGTCTTCAGGGTATTCCGGAAATCGGCATCCAGCGTCGTCGGGTCTACCCGATGGGCGCCGGAGATGATCGGGATATAGGCATCCTTGTCGCCGCGACGTTCGGGATTCATGTATTCCCAGGCGACGCGCTTGTCCGGGGTGACCTCGAGCATGCGCCCGTTCTGGGCGTCGCTGATCAAGGTGTTGCCATTGGCGAGACGTTCCTGAGCGCCGCGAATGACGCTGTGAAACGGCTTGTCCTCGGTGCCGGTGTAGCTCCAGCTCACTGCATAGGTCTTGGGGTCGAACTCCAGGATCTCGGAGCGACCACCGGGACCGAAATGCCCGTTGTTGTCGAACAGCAGGAAATGGCCATTGGGCAGCATGTCCGGATCGTGTTGACCGATCCACGGGCCACGGATCGCCCAAGTCATCTTTTCCTGTTCGAGATCAATCAATGCGAGCGTCCCGGGCTCGCGCATGGAGATCAGCACCTGACCTTCCTTGGCGAAGTCGAAGACTGCGGCCATCTCGGCGGTGACGTAGTCCACATCGTTGGTATGCAGGAAATCGCCCGCGTCCAGCAGATACCAGGGCACGATGTCGAGCATGCCGCGGAACGGTGAGTTGACGAAGGTCTCCAGCAGCGGAATCTTCTTGAGCTGCTTGCCTTCGGGGGACAGCTCGACCAGATAGTCGTCGATTCGCGGCGGCTGCAGGAAGGTCGCTTTTTCGATCACGTGATGCGTGATCGCATGGGTCAGGGTGAACACGCGGCCGTCCGGCGCGATGTCGATATCGTGATGGCCGCGCTCCAGGTACTTCCAGATCAGCTTGGAATCGCGATCCATCTTGACCAGGCCATAGCCGTGCGGGGTGTCGCCGACACCGTCGTAGACCACCAGCAGGTCGCCGTTCGGGTACATCAGCGCCTTGCGGAAATAGGTGTTGACGTCATCGACCGGGTCGGTGACGGCCGAACTCTTGTCCCAGACCTTGCTGTAGGGCAGGTACCACTCGTGAACCACATTGCCCTGGAAGTCGATCAGGAACGCTTTCTGGGTGTGGCCGGAGGTGTACAGCGTCAGGCCGCTCTGGACCCGATCCGGGTCGTAGCTCACGACACCGCGCTGCGGCGTGCTGGCTTTGCCGTAGAGGTCGGTCTTGACCGGATCGATATAATCGGTGCGCTGGTGCATCAGCGCGTTGCCGGCGAGGTAGGCGTCCCGGAACAGCTCGTAGGGAAACACCTTTCCAAGAATCACGAAGCTGCCGGCGCAGAACGCCAGAAAGGCGATGCACAGAATCAGTACAAGTTTGTAGAGCGCATCACCAACACGGTCCAGCATCCCTAGGCTCCTCATAGGCATGGGGTGTACTGCGGAGAGTAGTCGACGACAAGCGACTGCGCCCTCCCGACTGACCCCGTGTAGCGAATGTAAATTTTGAGTATCTGTGCTTCAGACCGGCGTGGGAGCTGCGGCTTCCGGGCGCCTGAGCCGTTCGGAAATGCAAGCGGCCCGTGGCGGAACCTGAATGTGGATCGCACGTTAAGGTTGAATGCCTGAACCGACTGTTAACATTTTCCCTCGTCGCATAGCGTCATTGTCGCCATGTCGGGACGCTGTTGCTGGCGTCCCGCTTGAGTCCGGGCGGTGAGGTCTATAGAATTCGCGGGCTTCGCGTCCCTCACCGGGATCGCGTAGCGTTGGCAGGGCCGTCGTGACGACGACGGATCGATGAAATTTGGAGGAATTCAGCATCGCGCAGGAAAAGAGTGACCGCCGTAACGAACAGATCACCGTGCCACGTGTACGTGTGGTTGGCCCCGAGGGAGATCAGGTCGGAGTCATGATGACTCGCGACGCACTCGCGAAGGCCGAAGAGCTGGGATTGGATCTGGTGGAAGTGTCGCCGAATGCAGATCCTCCAGTCTGCAAGATCATGGATTACGGCAAGTACGTTTTCCAGAAGGACAAGGCCCAGCAGGCGGCGCGGCGCAAGCAGAAGCAGGTGCAGATCAAGGAAGTGAAGTTTCGGCCGGGCACCGATGTCGGTGACTACCAGGTCAAACTTCGCAATCTGCAGCGATTCATCGAAGAAGGTGACAAGGCCAAGATCACGGTTCGCTTCCGCGGCCGCGAAATGGCGCATCAGGAACTCGGGCGCGATCTGCTGGAACGCATCCGCGCCGATCTGGACGAAATCGGACAGGTCGAGCAGTTCCCGAAGATGGAAGGCCGCCAGATGGTGATGGTGGTGACGCCGCGCAAGCACTGAGCTTGCGCAGGTCGATTTTCAAACAAGCTGCATACGGCCTTCAAAATGCGTCCATGACGCTGCCGGATGGAGCATTAAACAGAAGTGAAAGGAGTTTGCAATGCCGAAGATCAAGACCAACCGCGGTGCCGCGAAGCGTTTTTCGCGCACCGGCAAGGGTGGTTTCAAGCGCTCGTTCTCGCACAAGCGCCACATCCTGACCAAGAAGCCGGCGAAGCGCATTCGTCAGCTGCGTGGCCCGACCATGGTGCATGAGTCCGACGTGCGTGAAGTGCGTCAGCTCCTGCCGTACGCCTAAGAGGGAGGGCTGAACGATGGCACGAGTCAAGCGCGGCGTTACCGCACACGCCAAGCACAAGAAAGTCCTGAAGAAGGCCAAGGGTTACTACGGCGGCAAAAGCCGGGTATTCCGCGCCGCCAAGCAGGCCACGATCAAGGCCGGGCAGTACGCCTACCGCGACCGTCGCGTCAAAAAGCGTGAAATCCGCGCCTTGTGGATTCAGCGCATCAACGCCGGCGCACGTGAACACGGCCTCAGCTACAGCCGATTTATCAACGGACTCGCCAAGGCCGGCGTGGTCCTTGATCGCAAGGTGCTGGCTGACCTCGCGATTCATGACAAGGCTGCGTTCGCTGCTCTGGCGGTCCAGGCACAAGCCCAGCTCGCCGCCTGAGCAAGCCGGCGTACCGGTCCTGGTTCACGGGGCCAGCACGTCGCAGACGTAGCTTCATTCAAAGGGACCGGCGGATGCCGGTCCCTTTTTCATTTGCCAAGACAAATCATCATGAGCGACAGCCCAGAAGACCTGGCCGTACAGGCCCAAACCGATATCGCCGACTGCGCGGAGCTGCGTGCCCTCGATGCCCTGCGTGTGGAGTTGTTGGGCAAGAAGGGCAGCCTGACCGGCCTGCTCAAGCAGCTCGGCGGCATGCCGCCGGAACAGCGCAAGGCCTTCGGCGACCGGGTCAATCGTGCCAAGGAAGCCGTGCAGGCGCAGCTCGATACGCGCCGTCGCACGCTGGAGGACATCGAGATGTCGCGCCGTCTGGCCGAGGAGACGATCGATGTCAGTCTGCCGGGACGCGGTGAGGGCAGCGGTGGTCTGCATCCGATCTCCTTGACGATCGAGCGCATCGAGCGCCTGTTCGCCGACATGGGTTTCGAATCCGTGGCCGGTCCGGAAATCGAGGATGATTACCACAACTTCGAGGCGCTCAATATTCCGCCAGCGCATCCGGCACGCGCGATGCAGGACACCTTCTATGTCCAGGGCGGCGAACGGCTGCTGCGCACCCACACCTCGCCGGTCCAGATCAGGACGATGAAGCATCTGGTCGCCGCCGGCGGCAAGCCGCCGATTCGCATGATCTGTCCGGGCCGTGTTTACCGCGTCGATTTCGATCGCACGCACAGCCCGATGTTTCATCAGGTGGAGGGCCTGTATGTGGCCGAGCGGGTATCGCTGGCCGATCTCAAGTACGACCTTATGAACTTTGCGCGCGGCCTGTTCGAGGCCGATGTGGAGGTGATGTTCCGGCCCTCGTATTTTCCGTTCGTCGAACCGGGCGCGGATATGCACGTGCGACTCGGCGACCGCTGGCTGGAGGTTCTGGGCTGCGGCATCGTCAACCCCAAGGTGCTCGAAGCCGTCGGTATCGATTCCGAACGCTATACCGGCTATGCCTTTGGTATGGGTGTGGAGCGGCTCGCGATGCGGCGTTACGGCATCGACGATCTGCGTCTGTTCTTCAACAACGATCTGCGCTTTCTGCGTCAGTTCGCCTGAACGCCCGTGCACCCGAAATCTGGAACCTGAATCATGAAAATCAGCCTCAACTGGCTGCGCGAATGGGTGGACCTGCCCGACGACGCGCACGATATCGCGCACCGCCTGACCATGGCGGGCATCGAATGTGAAGCCGTGCCGCTGCTGGCCGAACCGCTGGACGGCGTGGTCGTGGGCCGCATCGTCGAAGCCGTACAGCATCCCGACGCCGACCGGCTTCGGGTCTGCCAGGTCGATGCCGGCGACGGCGGATCGCACCAGATCGTGTGCGGCGCGTCGAATGCACGCGCGGGTCTGCTGGCACCGCTGGCGCTGCCCGGTGCGGCGCTGCCGGGCGGCATGAAGATCGGTCGCGCCAAGCTGCGGGGCGTCGAATCCGGCGGCATGTTGTGCTCGGCCAAGGAGCTGAGCTTGTCGGAACAGTCCGACGGCCTGTTCGAACTCGATGCTTCGCTCGAACCCGGTCAGCCGATCGAGTCGGCCTTGCAACTCGACGACTGGATACTCGAACTCGAATTCACGCCCAACCGTGGCGATGCACTCAGCGTTCTCGGCCTGGCGCGCGAACTGGCGGCGATCTACGGCACCGGCTACACCCGACCCGCGATCGAGCCGGTCGAGCGCGGTAGCGAAGCGAGCATCGCGGTCGAAATCGAGGATATCCAGGCATGTCCCTGTTATGCCGGGCGCATCATCGAGGCGATCGACCCGAACGCGCAGACACCGCAATGGATGCGTGAACGGCTGCGCCGTACCGGCGTGCGCAGTCTGGGACTGCTGGTGGACGTGACCAACTACGTGCTGTTCGAACTCGGCCAGCCGATGCACGCCTTCGACGCGGACCGCCTGGCGGCGCCGGTGTCGGTGCGGCGTGGTCGCTCCGGCGAGAAGCTGATCCTGCTCAACGGCCAGACCATCGAGCCGAATTCGAGTGAGTTGTTGATTGCAGACGCCAAGGCGCCGCTGGCGCTGGCCGGGGTCATGGGCGGCGGCGATTCGGAAGTTTCGGAATCGACCACGCGGGTGTTCCTGGAAAGTGCCTGTTTCACGCCGGCTGCCGTTGCCGGAACCGGGCGTCGCCACAAGCTGCATACCGATGCCGCCTATCGCTACGAGCGCGGCGTCGACCCGGCCTTGCAGCGCCTGGCACTGGAGCGTGCCAGCCGTTTGATCATCGAGGTGGCCGGCGGCCATGCCGGCCCGGTCGTGGTGGCGGGCGCGGAAACACCCGAGCCGCGTCGCGTGTCGCTGCGACAGGCGCGTCTGGAAATGATCAGCGGGATCGAGATCGATGCTGATACCGTGCAGTCGTCGCTGGGCCGGCTCGGCATCGAAACCCACCCATCCGAACCGGGCCTCTGGAACGCGCAGATTCCGAGCTGGCGCTACGACCTGGAGATCGAGGCGGATCTGATCGAGGAAGTCGCGCGCCTCTACGGCTACGACCGGATCGAGGCGCGACCCTATGCCGCCGAACTGATGCCGATCGCCAGCACCGATACCCGGCGCAGCGAGTCCGGCGTCAAGCACGCCCTGGCCGCACGCGGCTACCACGAGGCCGTGAGCTACAGTTTTGTCGATCCCGCCGTGCAGTCGCTGTTGGCGCCGATGGGCGCCGAGATCGAACTCGACAATCCGATTGCCGAGACCATGTCGGTGATGCGCACCACGCTCTGGAGCGGGCTGCTGCCGGCCTTGCAGTACAACCTGCAGCGTCAGGCGCGGCGCGTCCGCCTGTTCGAGATCGGTGCCCGCTACGAGCTTCGCGACGGCGAGATCCTCGAAACCCAGTCACTGTCGGGTCTGATCTGGGGCGAGGCGTTGCCCGAGCAATGGGGATCGCCGGGCCGGTTGGTCGACTTCTTCGATGCCAAGGGCGATATCGAGGCGGTGCTGGGCGAACTGGAGTGGAAGCGCGACGAGCATGCCGCGCTGCACCCTGGCCAGACCGCTCGCGTGTTGCGCGGCGGCCACCCGCTAGGCTGGATGGGTAGCCTGCACCCACGCCTGGTCGCGCACTTCGATCTGCCGTCCGCGCCAGTCCTGTTCGAACTCGACTGGGCCGGAATCAGTCCGCTGGCATTGCCGAACCGACCGAAAATGTCGGAATATCCGTCGTCACGCCGTGACTTGGCACTAAGCGTGCGGATGGACCTTCCGTCCGCAAGGCTGGTAGCCGAGGCGCGCGCCGCCGGGGCGGCCGCGCTGGAAGCGGTCAAGGTGTTTGATGTTTACGTTGGGCCAGGCTTACCCGAAGGATGTAAAAGCGTCGCTTTAAGCTTGATTTTTCAAGACTATTCGCGCACGCTAACCGAACGTGATGTCGACGAATCCGTTGCCTTGATCGTCTCTCATCTCGGCAGGATTTTGGGGGCCTCCGTCAGGGGTTGATCTTGGGGGTTATTAGAAAGTGGCGTTGACCAAGGCGGAACTGGCCGAAGCGCTGTTCGCGCAGCTGGGCTTGAACAAACGCGAAGCCAAGGAGTTCGTCGATCTGTTCTTCGAGGACGTCCGGGCTGCGCTTGAGTCAGGTGATCAGGTTAAGCTGTCCGGGTTCGGAAATTTCGAGCTGCGTGACAAAAACCAGCGTCCTGGCCGGAATCCCAAAACCGGCGAGGAAATACCAATTTCGGCACGTCGAGTGGTTACGTTCCGTCCCGGGCAGAAACTGAGGCTGAGAGTCGAATCCGATGGCACCGACGGCTGACAGAGCCGAGCGTCTACACGAACCCCTGCCCGAAATTCCGCAGAAACGGTATTTCGCGATCGGCGAGGTCAGTGAATTGTGCGCCGTCAAACCGCATGTGCTGCGCTATTGGGAGCAGGAATTTCCACAGCTCAAGCCGGTCAAGCGTCGCGGCAACCGTCGTTACTACCAGATTGACGATGTGCTGATGGTGCGCCGTATTCGCAGCCTGCTCTACGAACAGGGTTTCACCATCGGTGGTGCGCGTCAGCGCCTGCGTGAAATGCCCAAGCCGGTCAACGATGAAACCCTGGGCCCGGACGCCGCCATGAGCGGGAGCAAGCCAACGGCTCCGCGCGGTCGTGAAATTCGCCAGATTCGCAGCGAACTCGAAAACATCCTCAAGCTGCTCGACGACTGAAGCAAGCCGCACGGCGTTTACAGCTTTCTCTCAAGGATCGCATCCGGTACCATTCGCGGCCGCGGTCGCCTTGGCGCCGCGATTTTGGACCGGTCGGGGCGTAGCGCAGCCTGGTAGCGCATCTGCCTGGGGGGCAGGGGGTCGCAGGTTCGAATCCTGTCGCCCCGACCAACTAAATCAACGAGATAGGCCGCACAAAAATGCGGCCTTTTTCGTTTTCGTCGTGTAGGGGAACACTTAGGGGAACAGTTCGGGTTTTCCGAAAACCCGCCAAATGACGGCCTGTGCTCACAACCCGCTCCTGTTGCCCTTGCGCTGCGCCTGATAGCCGGACTCGAATGCCAGGGCCACGCCTTCACGATTGGCGAAGTCGGACCTAAATTTTTCCATTGACCGCCGATATGCGCGGTCCTCGGCCTGTCCGATCAAGATGTCGATCTCGCCGTCCGAGCGCTGGCGCGTGGTGACTCGTTCGCCGCCGTAGTTGTGGACGTTGATCTTGGCGCCGCCCGCGCTCTTCCCAACGGCCGAGTCACCTGATATGCGCTTTGCGGGCTCCACGACTCCGGACTGCGATCCCATCATCAGGAGCGTCTTGCTGCCCATGCGTAGCAGTTCCGGGTTTCCGGGCTCGGCAACTTCGTACATGCCGCCGGCCGAAACGCCGCCGCCGAAGCGACGCCCTTGAAAGCTCGTGCCCTGAATGGCTGATACTTGAGCAAGCCCGAATGCCGCGGCCGTAGCCGCGGCCGCAGCACCTAGAGCCGGACCGACATACGGAATTCCAGCTAACGCCTTGTAGCTCGCCACTGCAAGCTGATAGCTGTCGATCGTGGCTTGCGCTATGGCGATAGCCTTGCTGATCTCAAAGCCCTTCTTGCTCTGAGAAAGGACGGACGCCTGAAACTCGCTGCCGAGATTTGAAATCGCACCAAAGGCATCGGCATAGACGTCCTTCTTCTCCTGATTCCCCTTTGCATCAATCTGCTTGAGCCGGTCCGCATGCTCTTTCTCAAGCTGCTCTTTCGCTTCTCGGTACTGCTCATCCAATTCGGTGCGCTGTGCATAGACCTCGGCCAGCTTCTCAAGCTGCTCAGCGTGATAAGCGGCCTCGGCCTCCTTGGCTTCGGCAAGTTGGGCATCGATGTCAGCAATCCCGAAAATCTCCGGACCCAGAAAGTCCGAGACCTCCGGCGGACCGACGCCACGGTCGATAACCGATTGCAATGCCTTGACCGCATCGGCGGTTTGTTCGAAGGCTTCGATCTGGTCGTAGAGCTGGTTCGTCAGCGTAACTTGCGAGTCGCCCGCGCCTTGCTGTGCGAGCCGGTACAGCGTCATTTGCCTTTCGGTAAAGCCCAGCGTCTCGGCTTGTTCCCTGAGCCCGTCGATCATCTGCTTGATCGCATCGGGCTGGCCCATGTCGCCACTGCCCGGCGAATCCGGGTTCTCGCCATTCCTCAGCTTGGCGAGCAACGCGTCCCGCTGTGCGAAGAAATCGGCCAGTTCCTTGATGCGCGAATCGCCTTTGCCCTTGCCTTCGCCTGCATCCCAAATCGCGTCGAGCACCTTGGCGAATTGCAGCGCTGTATCGTTAAGTTCGGATCCCATATCACCAAACGCTGATTTCACATCGCCAGCGTTCTGGATCAGCTTCTTGGCTGCAAGTGGGGGCAGGAATCGCTCGTACCACTTCAAGTCTGCAGCCTCGCCTACCGCGAGCAGTCCCTCGACTGTTTTCCATAGCAGCCGGAACGCCGCGACTGCACCGACAGCCGTTGCCGTGACACCTTTCACGGCGTCTGACAGCGTGTCCGATAGCTCAGACGTAACCGCTTGGTCGGTAGACAATCGCTCAAGCTCGACCGCAAAGTCAGAAAGGACCGGCAGCATTTCCTGCGCGATCTGGTTCTTGAGTCCAGCGCCGGCTTGCTCGGCCAGGAACAGGGCCGCCTGAAGTTCATGCGCCGCCCGGATCGTCCCGCTGTCCATCAGCGCGCCAGCGTCTTCGGCGGCCTTGCCGAATGCTTTGAAGCCCGCTCCGTTGTCTCGCAGCAAGGGGAGCAACGCGGTCGCATCCGATGCAATCGCTTCCATGAAGAAAACCATTTCGGCCTGCGAGAGTTTGGCTTTCTCCAGGCTGGCCACGTACAGCTGAAGCGCTTGGGGCCCGCTCAGCTTTCGGAACTGCTCCGCTGTTACGCCGACCTTCGGCGCGATGTTGTCGAAAAAATCCGCCAGCCCGCCGCCGCCGGTCTGTAGGTAATCGCCGACCTTGTCTTGCGAATCCTTGAAGATGTCGGCCAGCTTGTCTTGCTCGATACCCAGCGCCTTAGCGCCCGCCGCATAGCGCTGGAAATCCTCAGCAGACGTTCCCGCAATGGTCGATAGTTTCCCAATCTCGCCAGCCGCCCGGATAGATGACACTACGACAGCAGTCAGCGCAGCGGCGCCAGCGGCACCAAGCGCGAGCAGGCCCTTTGTCGCGCGGTCCGTGCTGCGCCGAATGTCATCCATGCGCTGCTTGGACGTACGGGCCGCTTTGTCTAGACCTTTCTCGAAGCCGCCGATCTTGGCGACTAGATCAAGCGTTAAAGTCCCAAGTGAGCGCGTCGCCATGCCTCAGCCCTCCGCTTGCTTTGCCGAATCTTCGGCGTCGAATCGTTCCATCAGTGCAACGACCTGATCGACGGTGAGCGACCGATAGTCAAAATATCCGGCCGCCGCTTGTTGCGCCGCTTCGAGAAAGTCGTCGGCGGTCAGCCAGTCGGCATGCCGGCCGATGATGTTTCCGAATTCCAGCATCACCGTGTCGCGCCGTGCGTCGGTCATTTGGTGCCTGCGTCGATGCGTGCTTCGAGAGCTTTCAGGCGCTTGTCTACACTGTCGTCGGCTTCGAGTAGCAGCGCTTCGAGTTCATCAAGGCGAGAACGAATGGAAATAATTCGCGTGTGAACGGATTTGAGGTTTATCAGCAGCGTGAATCGGCTTCGGTATACATCTGCGTCCGCAGGGGACAAAGCCCGGCCTTCTGCAGCCTTCCTTGAGAGTGTCTTGCTTACCAGCCGCAACGCCCTATCTCGATCGTCGTGAAAGATCGACCTGATTTCCTTTGCTACGTGCAGATTCTTCGCTTCGCTCATGACGACGATCCGTAGCTGGCGCCCGTCAGCACCGATACAGCGCCTTCGCGCATCACGCGCCAAGTGATAGGCCGGATAACACGCAATGCCGTCAGCTCGGCCTGAAATAAGCTCACGGTCTGCGACACGCCGTAAGTGATCGTTTCGTCCGGGATCGTCGCGAGGTCGATCAGTCCGGCCTGCGAAGTCGCCAGTTCCGGCATTTCCTCAGCGACCGCGATGGCGGTGCCGTCGACCAGTGCGATCTGCGCACCCTCCGAGTCGATCGGGCTGGTTCGCGACGTTAGTACCGGAAGCCCCAGGCATTCACCGCCCGTTGCACCGATCCCCTGAAATGCGTTGTTGCCCGTCAGCGCAAGCTGCATGGCAACCAAGGGATGCATCACCAGAGCGGCGCTCGTCAGGTCGCCTGCGAAGCCCTCCATGAGTTCGGAAAAGTCGGCAACCGCATCTCCGGTCGACGCGCTGGACGGTGCGCCATAGCAAATCGATGCAGGTTCTGCGCCGGTGCCGTCGTTGCCGGGTTCCAGCAGCGCGGCGTCCGTGGCTTCGATGACGGCGCGAATCATGTCGGCCGTCAATATGTTCTCGACCTCGATGCTTGCAGAGGTCAGCTGCTCATTCGTGGCGAAGCTGATGCAGGCGACCTTCCGCGTTGCCAATGCCTCCGCAAGCAGCTGCATAACACTGACAGGAATCGCCTGATGCTCCCGGACAAACGAAGCGCGCGTTCCGTAGTTGGCGGCGACATGCGTCAGACGCGGCGGCACTCGGCGAATGCCCGGTAGCCGGCTCAGCACTTCGCGTTGCGAGACGGCCTTGAAGAAGTCGGCGCCTGCTTGAGTGGAAGCAAAGGCGTTCGCCCAGGTCGATGAGTTCGTCAGCGCCTTCGCCAGCAGGCCGACTTCGCTGCCTTCGCCCCATCGGGCCGCAGCGATCTCGGCTGCCAGGTCTTTCTGGCCTTTGGCCAATGCTAAGGCGCGAAGGGTTCGTGAAATTGCGAGCCCGTTGAAATTCAGTCCTTGCCGCATGGGGTGTTCCAGTGTTGAATCGGTAGGTCATTGCACCATGCGTTTTTGGGGTCACTCGTGGCCTTTCGTGGGAAATCGTGGCCTTTTGTGGGATGTCGTTATCGAATCTGGAATTCGGCCAGGGCGCGAAGGCTGTATGCCCACCTTGAACCGCGAATCCCGAATCGCGTCACTGTCGGTCCAGTGCCCGCAAGCCGGCGATTTTCCAAAGTGCCGCGCGCCATGCCCAGCAGACTCGCCGCGGCGGCCTCGGAAACCCGGTCGCCCGGATAGACCGTGATGCCGGCGTCGCGGCAATGGCTGCGTAGCGACGCGGTCATGTCCTCGACCGGATCGGCTGCCGGAAGGAAGCCGCCGCAATGCGGGCAACGATGCAGCGTGGACGGCTCAGCCGTCATGCACGCCGCCCTGCGAGCGACGCAAACTTGTTGCCCTTCGCGATGGGCAGTGCCTTCACGCGCGATCGATCCGCAGGCGTCAGGCCAAGGCGGCCCAGGCAGGACTCAAGGCGCGCAATTTTTGAAGTTTCCATCGTCGCGCCGAGATCGCGGAGCAGCGCCAACAACATGCAAGTCATTTCTAGGAACGGCCGGTCCGCCTCGGTCAACACGCCGGTCGGCGTTATGCGTTCCAACTCTGCCCATGCGACGCGCTGAGCGGCGTTCAGGTGTGCCGGCGCCGGCCCTAACGGGTTCTCGTTCACGGGCTCGCCTTCGCGTTCGCGGCGACGCTCGGGATGTTTCTCGAAGCTGCCGGATTGTTCCAGCAACGCAGTGGGTTTGCGGGGTCTTGGCATCGGGGTTCACCTCGGGTCAGTGATTGTGGATTGGGGATTTGGAGATGCAAAAAAGTGACTTAGGGCGCGGTCTAGGTCGGCACCGAACTTAATTCGATGACTACCCCCCGGTGCGATGGATCGCCGATCTGATCGACCGACCGAAATTGCGCCGACCGCTTTGGAAGCCCCTTCTAAGCTCCTTTCGCTAACGCTCTCCCACATGGTTATATGTTTAAGGTGTGCCAAATTGGCATAAGGTCTCGGGCGAAAAACGGCCGTATAGGTGCCAAATTGGCATAAGGTCGGGGGGTATTTCGGAGGTCCTGAAGCCCTATAGGTGCCAAATTGGCATAAGGGTAGTGCCAAATTGGCACTGGACGATCGATTACGCAGCCCGGCGTTCAAGGCGTTTTCTCTTGGGTTGAATCCACGGATTGCAGCCCTGTTTCCAAAAGCTGAGCGGTGCGTTCGTCGGCGAAACGTCGAGCTTTCCCTTGCACTCGTGGATCGGATAGAACGTCAGCGCCCAAAGGTTCGGCTTGTTGATATCGCCTTGCCGTGTCTTGACGATCCAGCCTTTCAGCTCCAGTTCGTCGGCCGCTCTGAACACGGTGCGCTTCGCCCAGCCTCGCGGCTTCATGAGCTTGTCCGCTAGGCAAAGATCGCCGTTGTTCGTATATCCGTTGAATTGCCTCGCCAATTCCAGCAGCAGCGCTTTCGCCGCAAGGGAAAGCGACAAGTAATGCGGCGAGTCCAAACAGGCATGCGGAATAACTGCGACCCTGCCGCCTTCCTGCCTGCCCTTCAGGCGTGCACGGGATGACATTACGCATGCTCATAGGGCCGCTGAGAGCCTTCGCGCTTGCCGGCCACGTAAGACGCTTTCTGCAGCATCTCGACGGCTACGAGCACAGCCGCCATATGTGGGGCGCTGACGCCTGCGGCGACCAGCGCATCGGCGACACGCCGTCGTGCGACCTCGGGGGTATCGGCGGGTGCGGGGACGGCGATCATGCCTGCGCCCCTTCGACCGGTACGCGGCGGGAGCGGGAGGCCGTCATGCGATCCAGATACTCCATGCGCCACGAGCGCATCATGTATAGGCGGCCATTGCGCCGGATCGGTTCGGGTATTTCGCCGCGATCGATCATCGCGTAGCCGGTGTTGGGGGATCGGACGCCGATCTCGCGCAACCACTCGCGGAAGGGCTCCATAACATCATCGATCATGCACTTGTCCTCTTGAGTCTGGCTGCGCGTCAATGAAACGCAGCGGGCAAGTGCATGCTATTGGGCGATTGGCGCGCTACTTACTTGCGCGCTATTCCGATCTCTTTTCGGATCCTAGTTACCCTACTGGCGAATCGCCGGTAACCAATCTGATCGGTCAGCCAATCGGGTGCTTGTTTCCAAAGGTCGGGGCTCTTTGCGTCGCGATTGACAACTAATCTGTCCTTGATCCACGCGGTAATATCTGGCCTGCGCGGCTTCTTTGTCCCGGTCTGGCGGTCAAGATCTCGCTTGAGTACCTTTGTCAGTGGCTCATTGCCGACGTATTGAAGCCTCATCGTTGCATGGCGCCAAAGCAGAAGCTCAACGGTTGAGATCAATTCCGGGTTGCCTCGTACGTGTGGCGCGAGTCTCCATATTTCGGCTAGGTCCTCCCAGTAGCCTGGGGGATGGCCGGCCGGCATTTGTATTGTTTCGTTCCAGAAGCCCTTGGTCTGTAATTCTGCTTTTGCAATGTCCGCTAGAAGTCGTCCTATCGCCGGATCGCCTTCCGATAGCAAATAGACGACGTGATCGATTTCATCGTCTAGCGGAAGATGCTTCGGAACAGGCGGCATTTGAGTACGTCGCTCATTAGCGCCCGGCCGACCGCTCCGGGCGCGTGCATAGAATCGCCCCGCCAGCGAGCCGGCGGGGCTTCTCCTTGTCAGGTGGTCTTAGCCTCTTTGAGGATTTCATCCATATCGCCGCGCACTGCCAAAGAAAACGAGATTCGCATCCTTGCGGCGGAAAGGACTTCGCGAACTGAATCGAGGTATTGGATTTGATCGTCCATGGTCCTAAGCGCTTCGGCGAAGGAAAGTGCCGCATTTCGATCCTCTCGAAATATGTCGATGAAGTGTTTAGTCGGATGGGCAAGCGTCATGAGTGCAATGCGACGCACAACGTGTTCGTTCTGTCCTCGTCGTTGAGCTCCTTGTTCCATTTCATCAACCTGCGCTAGCGTGAGCGCTGGCTGCAACTTCTGAAATTCCCCCCATTCCTTTGCGGCATCGAATTCATCAGATTTATCCAGCATCGGTCTGCTCCTCGTCTACGTTTTCCGGCCACGTCCGGTTGCTTGCCCACTTCAGGCAATCGGCGACCTGATGCAGAATGTGATAGACGGCATCGCCCTCCCGATCGTTATTGAATGTTTCGATATCGATCGCTGCGCACCCCACGAACCGGAGTATCTTTGCCGAGATATCGAGCGTTTCTTGAGCGTTCATGCCGGTCATCCACGAGGCCGGCGGACCTTCCGTGAGTGGAGTGCTCATTTCGCGCCCCCGTTGACCGCGTCGTCGGTTGCCGATTCGTACTTCTCGATTCCATGTTGCACGGACAAGAACACCGACGCAGCGGCTTCCAGCAGGAAAATTACGCCGAGCACTTCAGAGTTCTGATCACTGAGGTTGCGATTCAGTCGGAGAATGTTAATTGCCGACTCAATCAGCGCGTCACCCTCTTTAAGGGCCGACAGAACTGGTATGCCTCCACCGTAGCTGAAGTTGAGATCTGAAAGCGGGCCCGGAAACTTCAGGGCGTCGGTGCCGCAGGTCTGCGGGTTAAACTCTTGTGTAGCCATGGTGTGACCTCCTTCGTAGGTCAGTGCTTTGGTCAGGCGGGCCGGGTGCGTCAACACTCGGTTCCGCCGTTTGCCCTACTCATCCCCGCAGGGCTTGGGGTCCAACAATCAGTTCATGCGCCGGCCGCCGCCTTCTTCGCCCGGCTTGGTGTTGCGCGCTTCCGCCGGGATATCGGAGCCACGGCCAGGCGCAGCCCGAACGCCGAGAGAATCGCGGCCAGCGTGTCCAGCCGTGGGTTTCCCTTCTCCGATAGCGTGCGGTACAGCGTTTCGCGGCTCAGGCCGGTCATCTTTGCCAGCTCGGACATTCCGATCACGTCGGCGGCGGCTCGCAGCGCAGGGGGCAGTACGCGGTGGTCGCCGTCGTGCAGCGCTTCGGCGAGAAAGCCGGGCACGTCCTCGGGGCGCAGGTAGTCCGCAGCCCGGAACTCCGTGCTAGCGGCGTGCTTGGTAGTCGTTCCAGTAGTCATGAGCGTTCTTGATGTCCTGAGCTTGAGTGCGCTTGTCGCCGCCGCAGAGCAGTAGCACAAGCGTTTCGCCGTCCTGTCCGCAATAGACGCGGTAGCCGGGGCCGTGGTCGATGCGAAGCTCGAACACTCCGTCACCGACCGGCTTCCAGTCGCCTCGGTTGCCGGCCTGCATGCGGACAATCCGGGCGGTAACGCGCTGGCGGGCACTGCGGTCACGTAGTCGGCGCATCCAATCGGCGAACGGGCTTTTACCTTCGGTCGTCTGGTATTCGCTGACTTTGACAATTGGCATTGTAGCTTAAAGGCTACCATCGTGGGGTTCTCTGCGAGCTTGTTCTGCGGCCTTTGTGCGTAGCGCCGATTTCAGCCGCTCGGCCTCCCGCGTCAGCTTCTTCGCCTCGGTGCCGGCGGCGCGAGACAGGCCACGGCGCCAGAGGTCGCGCTTGTCGTAGGCGTCTCGATTCAGGATCGCAAGGTGATGGAGCTGGTCGGCAATCGGCAGCTTTAGAAAGTCTCGGGTGGTCATGGTCGTAGTCTCCGGTCCTAGCCTGCGGTGTCCGCTGGCAGCTTGTGCAGGGTGACGACGTTCCCGCCGCTGGGGCGCGTCAGAAGTTCCAGGCGTTCGCCAAGCTGGCGGAATGCCTCCGCCCGCTCTGGCAGCAGTTCCTGCCGCTGATACGTGCGCGTCACCAGCTTCGCGTCGACGTGATTCAAGCAACGGTCGATGACGTCGGGACGGATGCCCAAGTCGCCCATCATCGTTGCGCCAGTGCGTCGAAGGTCGTGTGCCCGCCACTCGCCACCGGGAAGTTTCAATGTGCCGGTTTTCGCGCTTCTTCGGCTCATGGGGGCATCGTCGCGCTGGCGGTCGCTGAACTGCTTCTGGAACGTCTTGGGGCAGACATGAATGCTGGTGAAACGGGCAGGGAACACCCACACCAATGAATCAGCGGGAGCCCCCTCGCGTTCCCGCCTGATCCGTCGTTCAAGCATTGTTGTGAAGTGCTCGACGGCAAACTCCGAAAGGTGGATCAGGTGCGGTCGCCCGTTCTTCGAGTTCTCGGCGGGGATTCGCCACGTCCGTGCATCGAGGTCAACATCAGGCCAGCGGGTGCGCGAGAGTTCGCCGACGCGGCCACAGGTGGACAACATGATCCACAGCGCCGCTGTGGCCGGCGTAGACAGCCCGGACTCGGGGAGGGCGGCGGCGAGTGTGCGAATCTCGGCGGGCGAGAGCACACGCTCGCGCTCGACCTCTTTGCCGCCCACGTCTTTCTTCTCGATTCGCGAGGTCGGATCACCCTCGACTATTTCGCGCACGAGTGCCCAGCCGAACATCTGGCGAACGTCTTTCAGGGTCCGATTGGCCAGGCGATTCGCCCCACGTCTCCGGATGCTGTCCAGAACCATCATCACATCGCGTCGCTTGACCTCAGCGGCGAAGCGGTCCCCCAGCGTCGGCAACAGGTCTTTGCGAAGGGCGCGCAGTGATTCTTCGCCCTTGTCCTTGCGTCTGGAAAGCTCATCCTCGGCCCAAAGCTCCAGCAGCTTGCTTACGGTCGGCCGTGCTGCGTTCTCGGCGGCCTTCGCCTTGGCGGTCGCGAGGTCTGCTTGCGCTTCAATCTTTGCTAGTTCTCGCGCATCAGCCGGATCTACGCCCTTCGCGATTTGCTCGCGGTATTCATAGGCGGCTTGCCTCGCGGAACTGAGATCGCGTCCAGGGTAAGGGCCAAGCCCCAATTTGCGGCGGCGGCCTTCGAACATATAAATGAACAGCCAGTCCTTCCCGCCGTTCGGTCGGACGCGGAGAAACAGATTGCCGCCGTCACTCAGCAGCAATTCGGATTGTTCAGCCGTTGCATTGCGCAGCTGAAGGTCCTTCAGCTTGCCTTGCAGTGTTCCCCCAACTGTTCCCCTAGCCATCGGCGAGCGCTTCCTGTTCTACCCGTATCTTGCGTGTTCGGTGGTCGCGTGACCGCCGCCTGTTCCCGCCTGGGGGAACATCAGGGGAACACTTTGCGCTGATTGTCGCTGACCGTCAATAGCGATCAGAATGGAAATAAATGTAGTGTTTGCAACGAATATAGGGGTTTCCCTGATCTGTATTGATCACTTCTGATGCCCTAAAAACCTTCCTGGGGGGCAGGGGGTAGCAGGTTCGAATCCTGTCGCCCCGACCATTACAAACAGTTCAAAGAAAAAGGCCATCCGAGTGCGGATGGCCTTTTTCTTTGGCTGCGCGCTGTGGTGATCAGCGTCGCTGGCGAGTAGTCGTTCGCGCCGGCAGGCGCAGCGGCGCGTCCCGGAACAGGCGGCCCAGCGACAGGAAGTCTTCACTGTCGCCGATCAGGCGTTCGCCGAACGAATCACTCACGGTCTCACGCGCGCCATCGGACAGGCGCTGGACCATCGCCTTGATGCCTGTCCCCAGGCGTACCCACTCGGTCTTGTTCTGCAGATTCATGTCCCGCTCCTCGCTTGCCGGTTGAATGATGATTGCGGCCATCATCGCGCGAGCAAACTGCTCGGCGGCTGAACAATGCCGTAATGGCTCCGCGGCTTGTCCGGCGAGGCTCAGGGAAGCGGCTGCAGCGCCGGGTCGAGGTAGGGCACCTGGACCTTGGCGAGTCCGCCACGCATGGCCTCGCGTGCCGACGCCGGCATCGCGTCCAGATCGGCGCGCCGGTACGGGCGTCCGGAGCAATCGCGATCGTAGTCGGCCTTGACCTGATTGAGGGCCTGGATGTCCCTGCGCACCGTGGCGATGTCGGCGTTGAACGCGACGACCGTGTGGTCGTGTTGGCGACGGGCGGCCGTCAGTTCGGGCGAGGCCCCGTCCCCGATGGCCTCGGAATCGGCGAGCAGCGTGCGACGCCGGCTCGCCAGCGTCTCCAGGCGCTGATGCAGTTCACCGGAGCCGAGCTGCAGCTGTTGCGCCTTGTTGGCGCAGGCGGCCAGGGCCTTGGCGTCGAGCCGGTCCTGCGCCAAGGCCTGATGATTCATAGACATTGCGAGGACTGCGCCTACGGCGATTGCGAGCATCCGTGCATGCATGGCCTTGTTCCTGAGTTGCTGGGGGCGCCACAGTGTGGCCGATTCGGGTGCCGGCGTGAAATCGGCCGCCCTGGCTCAGCCGAGGCGGCCGCGCGTCCGTTCGCGGCCGATCAGGGTCGGCGCCGCGAGTGACGGCCTGGCCGCAGCTTGAGCCTCGCCCGGATAGACGCTGAACTGCATCAGCCGCAGGCGCAGTGACGCGCCGGTCTGGAACAGCGGCGCATCGTGATGAAGGTGTGGCAACTCGACCGTCAGACTCTGTCCGGTGTCCGCAAGCCGGACCTGAGCCCGGACGACGGGACCGGTGCGTTGCACGGCTTCCACTTGCACGTCGAGACCTGGCGACGGTGCTTCGCAAACACGCAGATCGCCCGGGCGAACGTAGACGTCGACCGCGCCGTTGGGTTGGATGCCGTCGGACAGCCCGCCGATTTCCTTGCCGTCGACATACAGCTTGCGGCCGTGCAGTTCTGCCGGGATGAGGTTGGTGTCGCCGAGAAAGTTGAAGACGTAGGGGCTCGCCGGACGTTCGTAGACCTCGTCGACCGTACCGACCTGCTCGATCCCGCCGCGATTCATGATGACCACGCGGTCGGCCAGTTCCAGGGCTTCTTCCTGATCGTGCGTGACGAAGATCGTGGTGTAACCGGTCTTGCGGTGCAGCTCGCGCAGCCAGTGCCGCAGGTCCTTGCGCACCTTGGCGTCGAGCGCGCCGAAGGGTTCGTCCAGCAGCAGCACGCGCGGTTCGATCGCCAGCGCGCGGGCCAAGGCCACGCGCTGACGCTGGCCGCCGGACAGCTGCGAGGGGAAACGCGATTCGAGCCCGCACAGCTGCACCAGTTCCAGCAGCTCATGCGCACGTGCGCGAATCTGCGACGGGCTGGGCCGGTCCCGACGCTGGCGGACGCGCAATCCGAAGGCGATGTTGTCGATCACGTTCATGTGCTTGAACAGGGCATAGTGCTGGAACACGAAGCCGATGCGCCGTTCGCGCACGGCGCGGGCGGCCATGTCCTCATCGGCGAACAGCACCTGCCCGCAGTCGGGAAATTCGAGGCCGGCGATCACGCGCAGCAAGGTGGTCTTGCCGGAACCGGAGGGACCGAGCAGGGCGATCAGTTCACCGGAGTCGATGTCGAGGTCGACGCCATCGAGCGCGGTGAAGTTGCCGAATCGTTTATGGATGCCGCGGATGGAGACTTGCATGTGTGGGCCTGTTCGCAGGAGTGATCAGTGCTTTCGTACGGCGGCGAGTTCATCGCCGTGACGCCATTCCAGCCAGGACTTGAGACCCAGCGTCAGCAGCGCCAGCCCGGCCAGCAGCGAGGCGACGGCGAAGGCAGCCGAGAACTGGTATTCGTTGTAGAGAATCTCGACGTGCAGCGGGATGGTGTTGGTGTAGCCGCGGATATGGCCGGAGACCACGCTGACCGCGCCGAACTCGCCCATCGCACGCGCCACGCTCAGCAGCACGCCATACAGCAGGGCCCATTTCACGCCAGGCAGGGTCACGTGCCAGAGCGTCTGCCAGCCATTGGCGCCCAGCGATAGGGCGGCCTGCTCGTAGTCGGTGCCCTGTTCCTGCATCAGCGGGATCAGCTCACGGGCGACAAAGGGGAAGCTTACGAACAGCGTGGCCAGCACGATGCCGGGAACCGCGAAGATGATCTGAACGTCGAGCGCGTCCAGCCACGGCCCGGCCCAGCCCTGCGCACCGAAGATCAGCACGTAGACCAGGCCGGCGACCACCGGCGACACCGAGAACGGCAGGTCGATCAGCGTGATCAATAGCGACTTTCCCGGAAATTCGAACTTGGTCACCGCCCAGGCGGCGGCCAGGCCGAACATCAGGTTCAGCGGTACCGCGATCGCGGTGACCAGCAGCGTGAGCCGGATGGCCGCCAGCGCATCGGGGTCGCGAATCGCATCCAGGTAGACGCCCGCGCCGTTGCGCAGGGCTTCGGCGAACACTGCGATCAAGGGCAGCAGCAGGAAGCTCAGCAGGAACAGCAGGGCGACGCTGATCAGGACCAGGCGTACTGGTCTGGGCTCGGTAATCGCGCTGTTGGGGCGCGCCAGGGGTCCGGCGCCGAATTCCGGTGGCAGCGTCATCAGGTGTTCGGGGCCGTTCATGCGCGGGCTCCATGACGGCGGTGCGTCCACGCCTGTAAGGCGTTGATCGCGAGCAGCGCGATCAACGACAGCATCAGCATCGCGGTGGCCACCGCAGTGGCGCCGGCATAGTCGAATTCCTCGAGCTTGATCACGATCAGCAGCGGCGCGATCTCGCTGACCAGAGGAATATTGCCGGCGATGAAGATGATCGAACCGTACTCACCGACGCCGCGCGCAAACGCCAGCGCGAAGCCGGTCAGCAGCGCCGGCAGGAGGGTCGGCAGGATGACGCGAAGCACGGTCTGCCAGCGGTTCGCACCCAGCGAAGCCGCCGCTTCCTCCAGATCCTTCTCCGCGTCTTCGAGCACCGGTTGTACGGTGCGAACCACGAACGGCAGCCCGACGAAGGTGCAGGCGAGGACGATGCCCAGCGGCGTGAACGCCACCTTGATGCCAAGCGGTTCGAGGTATTGGCCCAGCCAGCCGTTGCCGGCATAGATCGTGGTCAGGGCAATGCCGGCCACCGCGGTCGGCAGCGCGAACGGCAGGTCGATCACGGCATCGAACAGGCGTTTGCCCGGAAAGTCGTAACGCACGAACACCCAGGCCAGCAGCGGGCCGAATACGGCGTTGATCGCCGCACCGGCCAGCGCCGCGCCGAAACTCAGTTTCAGCGCCGCCAGCACACGCGCCGAGCTGACGATCTTCCAGAATTCATCGAGGCCCAGTTCGGCGGATTTCATGAATACGCCGGCCAGCGGTATCAGGATCAACAGGCTCAGGTAGAGGATCGTGAAACCCAGGCTCAGGCCAAAGCCGGGAATCGTGTGCCGCTGGATGCGGCGAGGCCGGCCGGTCGCCGGAGCGGTGACGGACATGTCGGTTCAGGGTCCGCTGTAGATCTGGTCGAACACGCCGCCTTCGGCGAAGTGTGTTTTCTGCGCGGCTTGCCAGCCACCGAAGTCACTGTCCACGGTCACGAGTTCCAGCGTGGGGAAACGCTTCAGGTCTTCGGCGTCAGCGTATTCGGGCAGCGCTGGCCGGTAATAGTGTCTGGCCGCCAGCTTCTGGCCGACCGGGCTGTAGAGATATTCGAGATAAGCCTTGGCCACCTCGGTGGTGCCATGTTTGCTGGCGTTGCCATCCACCAGCGTGACTGGCGGTTCGGCGAGAATCGACAGCGAGGGCACCACGATTTCGAACTGGTCCGGCCCCAGTTCGTTGATCGACAGAAAAGCTTCGTTCTCCCAGGCCAGCAGTACGTCACCGATGCCGCGCTGGACGAAGGTGGTGGTGGCGCCGCGCGCGCCGGTATCGAGAATCGGCACGTTGCCGAACAACTGGGTGACGAACGCGCGCGCGCCGTCCTCGCTGCCGGTCTTGCGCTTGGCGTAGGCCCAGGCCGCGAGATAGTTCCAGCGTGCACCGCCGGAGGTCTTGGGGTTGGGCGTGATCACCGAGATGCCGGGTTTGATCAGGTCGTCCCAGTCCTTGATGCCCTTGGGATTGTCCTTGCGCACCAGGAACACGATGGTGGAGCTGTAGGGCGCGCTGTTGTGCGGCAGGCGCTGTTGCCAGTTGGGCGGAATCTTGTGGGTCTTCTCGGCGATGGCGTCGATGTCATAGGCCAGCGCGAGCGTCACCACGTCGGCCGGCAGGCCGTCGATCACGGCGCGCGCCTGCTTGCCGGCGCCGCCGTGCGATTGCTGGATCGAGACACGATCGCCGGTCTTGTCCTTCCAGTAGTCCGCGAACGCTTCGTTGAATTCGGCATACAGCTCGCGTGTGGGATCGTAGGAGACATTGAGCAGGCGCGAACTGCCGGCCCAGGCCTGGGACACGACGCCAGCGATGCCAAGCACCAGTGCGAATTCGAAGATTCTGTTCATGCTTGATTTCCTGTTCAGAAGGCGAGTTGCAGGCGGCCGAACACCAGGTCCTCGTCGGGCCGGTCGGCGCCCGCGGCGCTGCCGCCGTCGAAGCGGGTGTGGGCGTAGTTCAGTACCGCCTTGAGATTGGTGGTGAGCGACCAGTTGAGGCCGGCGATCCAGGACTGCGCTTCGCTGACCGCGGCATCCGCGCTGGCGAAGCTGCTGAAGCCGGCGTCATCGAAATCCACTTCGGTGTAGCGCAGCGCCAGTTCCCAGGCGCCGTAGCCGCCAGAGCCGACCGGCGAGTCCGGCTTGACACCTTTGTAGCTGGCGTCCTCGCCGCTCAGTACCCAACTGGTGCTGATCTGCCAGGCCTGGTGCTTGAGTTCGCGCTCGGTGATGCCGTCGCTGAGTGACTGCCGGCTTTCGACGTACTCGCCGAGCAAGCCGAACGGGCCTCGATAGACGTAGGCCTGCGGCGACCAGCGCGTGTGTTCGCCGTCCGCCAGCACGGCGCTCGAGTATTGGTAGATCGTCTGCTGGCCCGGGCTGCGGTAGCGTGGCAGCACGGCGTTTCCGTTACCGCGCTTGTCGCCGATCGAGCCGGCGATGCCGAAGCCCAGCCCATCGACGGGCTGCACGAACAATCTCAGACTGGTTTCGAAGTCATCGTCCGGATTGGCGCTGGCGGCGTCGCGGCCATCCGGCGTGCCGTTGGTGAAGGCCAGGGCATAGCTGAAGCGTTCGTCGAAAAGGTCCGCCCAGATCTGCAGGCCGATGTCGCGGTTCGGTACCAGTTCGGTCGGATAGGCGCGCTCGGCGAAGGCGATCGCGCTGGCCGATTGCAGGCGTTCCAGGCCCAGCGGACCCTTGAACTTGCCGGCGCGAACGCTGGCATACGGCGATGCCTTCACATCGATATAGGCGTCGACCACGCTGGCCGAATCGCCGGCGAATTCCGGCATCAGGCGCGCCGATACGAGTTTGCCCAGGCCGAACTCGAACGTCGGGCGCAGGCGGCGCAGTACAAAGCTGTCGTCCGGCGCCTCGTCTCCGCTGAAGATTCGCGCGTCGACCTGGAAGCTGCCACGCAGTTTCAGTTCATAGGCGCCGTCGGCCGATTTGATCGACGTGCCCTTTTCGTTGACTGAGACGGTTGGCGCCTTCTGCAGCGCCGCGGCGGCCGCCTCGTTCTGGAGTTCGATGCGGCGCTCCAGTACGCGGACCTTCTGGTCCAGCGTCTGCAGCTGCTGTCGGGCGGGGTCCTCGGTGTCGGCAGTGTTTTCAGTCTGTGCCTGGGCGGCGCTGATGATGGCGCCGAGCGACACAGCAGCAAGCCAGAGGTGTTTGCGAGTTCTCATGACCAGGGTGTTCCTGTGGATTCACGAGAACCTCCGGTGGTCCGGTCAGTTCAGCTTTCTTGTTGAAGGTTTGCGGCGTGTCCGCGCCGCACGGTGCGAGGCTGGAATCAACAACAGCCCGCAAAAATGCATTTCAACACGACGTTATCGAGCAATTCGGCGTTGAGGTGCCGGTTCGGTAAACCGCACCTTCTCCTTGCGTTCGATCTGCACGATGCGACCATCATGCACCGTGACTTCGACGGCCCCGTAACGCAGGCCGTCGAGTGCACCGACAATGCGGTTGACGAGTGTTTGATCAAGATTGGCTGGCACGGTCATCGGAGCATGTGCGGTGGGTGGACTGTCGCCGGAGCGCACACTGTAAGGGCGGCTGCAAACGATCTGGAAAGATCATTTGCAGCCTTGCTTATTCCCGAAAAGATGATTGACGCTGCGCCACTGCGCGTCGTACAGCGAGCCTCAAGGCACCGGATAGCCCATGCTGCGCGCCAGTTCGAGTAGGCGGCGGTTTTCGTCGTTGTGTTCCCAGCGCGTATACGCGACCGGCCCCATTGCCTTGGCCGTGGCTTCGTCCTCCGCTGCGGTATCGCAGCGCGTGAACAGCGGCGCGTCGTCCGGTACCTCGAAGGACGGGGCGTCCGATCGGGGCGCGGATTCGAAGTCCAGGGCGTAGGCCAGATTCAGCGAGGTCTGACCGCGAACACCGAGCGGCTCAAGACCGAAGCGCCAGGCGATCATGTTGAGGATGGAGTTGGGGTCGAATTGACGATGACTGACGAATCCGCGCTTCGCGCGCGGGCCGATCATCATGCACGGCACCCGGAAGCCCAGGCGCCCGTCGTTGCCGAGCGCTGCCTCGTCTTCGGACACCGGCGCGATCGGCGGTACCACGTGATCTGTAGAAGCCGCCCCATTCGTCATAGTTGATGACCAGCAGCGTGCGCTCCCATTGGGGCGAATTGCGCAGCGCTTCGTAGATGTCGTTGAGAAATACCTGACCCTTGCGGATGTGCGCCTGCGGATGGTCGTCCTCGGCGGTGCCATCGGGACTTTCATTGAGAAACGTCGGATCGATGTAGCTGACGCTGGGCAGCAGTCCGGCGCGGGCGTCGAGCGCGAATTCGGCATAGGGGCGAGAGATGCCCAGGTGATTGATCCCAGTCAGCGCAATGAAGGGCAGGTCGCGGAAGTAATAGCGGCGCGATACGCCCGCTTCGCGCAGGCGGTCCCAGATCGTGGGCAGGGAGGCGATCGTGAAGTCGTTGCTGAGCCGGTCGGTCTGTCCCAGGTGCATGTACATGCGGTTGGGGTAGGTCGAGGCGAGAATCCCGGAGAAGTAGCGGTCGCAGATGGTGTATTCGGCCGCGACGCCGGAGTAGAACGGCAGGTCCGGTTCCAGGTAGTAACCGATCGGGAAGATGTCGCCCGGCATCGTCGGGTCCGTCAACAGCCAGCCATCCATCTTGCCGCCGTTGAATTGGACGCGGCCGCCGTCGTAGCCGTGATTCGGGTCGCCCAGCGCGCAGCCCTGGTAGTCCGGTGCCAAGGGATAGGTGTGCTGTTCCGCGCCGCCTCGGTCGAGGAACTTGAGGCCGCTCTGGACACCGTCCGCGCCCGGAACCCAGCCCAGGAAATGGTCGAACGATCGGTTCTCCATCATCACCAGCACGATGTGGTCGATGCCGGACTCCTCGGGATTCGGCAGCGCGGGCAGGGGACTGTCGTCGGTGCCGCTGTCATTGCCGCCATCCGGTGAGGCGCCGTCGCCGCAGCCGGTCAGCAGGGCCGCGCCGCCGGCCATGCCGGCGAGCACGCGGCGACGCATGCGGTCAATCGGTTTCGAATCGTTTGAATCCATGATCATCCCCCGGATTCGCGCGGCGCGCTGCAATCGGCACGTCACGCATATTTCGGACAATGGGAGTTTGTCTTTTGAGCGTTAATAACGACGTGACGCATTCCGCCAAACTGGATCGACGAGAGTTCCTGCGCCGCGCTGCGATGGTGGGCGCCGGTACGGCTTTGACGGCCTGCGGCAGCAGCGATCCTGCCGGCACAGCAAGCACTGTCGATGCCGATGCGATCAGTGAGCCAGCGGACTTTGACTATCCCCTGGTGTTGCCACTGCCGTTCGCGCATGGCGTCGCCAGCGGCGATCCGCTGAGTGATCGCGTCATCATCTGGACGCGTCTCACGGCACCGGCGTTCGCCGGGCGCGACATTCCGGTCGATTGGGAAATGGCGAGCTCGCCGGACTTTACGGATACCGTACGCAGCGGACGACAGACCACCCAGGCTGATCGCGACTGGACCGTCAAAGTCGATGTGACCGGGCTGCGGCCGGCCACGACCTACTACTATCGCTTCAAGGCCTTCGGCGTGCAGTCGATCGTCGGCCGCACGCGCACGGCGCCGGACACGCGGGTGGACGAAGTGCGCTTCGCCGTGGTGGCCTGCGCCAGCTACTGGTCCAGCCACTGGTCGGGATACGCGCATATCGCCGATCGCAACGATCTCGATCTGCTGCTGCACTGTGGCGACTACCTCTACGACTTCGTCGATGAGGACGAGGAGGTCCGCGCGCGTCTCGATATTCACGACACCAGCTACGTCGACTATCGTGACTGGCTCGATCGGGACGAACTGCGCCGGCGCTACGCGCTTTGGCGCTCGGACCCCAACCTGCTGCGTGCACATCAACAGCATCCCTGGATGATCGTCTGGGACAACCACGACATCGACCCGGGCTTCGGCAACGAGCTGCCGACCGAGATCGACGGCGGACTTTCCACCTGCACGTTCGACGACACCACGCAGGTGTTCTACGAATGGACGCCGACACGGCCGGTGCTCGCCGATGGCAGCGGTGCCTTCCTGTTCGTCGAAGACGGCAGCTACCCGTTTCCGCCCGATTCGCGGCGGATTTATCGAAAACTGTCCTATGGGCCGATGGTCGATGTATTCGGCATCGACAGCCAGTCCCTGCTGCCGCGCTACGGTCTGGAGGTCGACGCCAGTCACCTGCCGGCTGGCGAATCCTCGTTGCTGGGCCGCGAACAATACGAATGGCTGACTCGCGAAATGGCCGATTCGCAGTCGCGCGAGGTGGTCTGGCGCATCGTCAACAACCAGACCTGGATTTCGCCGTGGAACGTGCCGCCGGTGATTCCAGGCTTTCCGGGCGGTATTGATCTCGCCGGTCGCTGGGGTGACTTCGCTGTGGAGCGCGCACAACTGTTCGGCCACCTGCGCGGCGACAACGAGGCGGCGCTGCGTGTACACAACAACATCTTCGTCTCCGGAGACATGCACGGGAACTGGGCCGCGGACCTGATCGAGGACAATGCGATCCTGCTGTCCGGATACAGTTCCGGGCTGCCGCTGCCGAACACCCGCAGCGGCTCCACGCCGGAAAATCGCCTCGCTGGATTCCAGCGCGCCACCACCGGCAATCTCGGCGCCTTGAACCTGCGCGAGCAATCCGTGGGCGTGGAGTTCGCGCCGAGTTCGATGGGGCGCGGTGGTGCCGACGAGATCGTCGCCAATGCGCTGCCCAACTCCACGTTCGCTACCCAGGTTGCAGCCTCGCGCGCGGTGGAGCTGGCTTCACTCACGCTCGACAAGAACATCCAGTTCATGGAATGGGTCGACCACGGCTACGGCATCGTCAGCCTGACGGCGGAGCGCGCCCTGTTCGAATTCTGGTGGCAGGACAAGCTCACACCGAACGCGCCCGACGTGCTCGGCTTCCAGATGATCAGCTACGCGCAGGATGACAGCGGCACCACGCCACCGCGTTATCGAAACCAGATCGACGCCGCCAGCGTACATGGCCTCGCGATCGCGCCGAGCGAAGGCAGTCGTACCGCGGAACCCGCGCCCCTGGACCAGCCACTGCTGCCTCGTTGAAGACTTTCATGGTGATTCCGACGTTCTGTCCGAAGGGGCCACTGTTGGTGGTATTGGGGCTTGGTTTGGCCGCGTGCTCGTCCGGCAACAGTGACGAGGCCGGCAATGCCGGCACGGACCCGGATACGCAAGCGCCACTCGAAATCACCGAAACGGACGCCGAGGTTCGTGTCTGCGACGACACGCTGTGTTTCGATCTGAACCGCCAACCGATGCGTTACGCCGTGTCGAGCAAAAGCGGCGCGGTGTTGTTCGAATCGGCGAGCGCCGATGCGAATGACCCGATCGACAATCGCGACTATGCGCGCGACAACGACGTTCAGGACGGAATCGACCGCGCCTATCCCGGACTGCCGCAGATTTCATATCGTCCGCTCGCCTACTTCACCGATCAGTGGCAGTTCGCCAGCGGTGTGGACAGCGTGCGGGCCGATGGCCGCACGGCCCGTTTCACGCTTCAAACCAGCGACACGCACGGTGCCGAGCTGTCGCTTGGCTTCGCCGATGACGGCAGCCTGAGTCTCCACTATGCGCCGCTGGCACCCGGCGTTGTCGCCGTCGAAGACGCCCTGGCGCACACCGCGCGTGGCTACTACGGCGCCGGCCAGCGCTTCAGTTTCTTCGAAATGAGCGGCGAGCGTGTGCCGCTGTGGATCAGCCACGGCGGTAATGCGGACGGTGCCCAGTCCACGAACGAAATTGCCGCCCCGTTCTTCTGGACGCCGGACGGCTGGGGACTCTGGGCCCAAGGCGATGCGCGCGGCGAAATGACTTTCGCCCAGAACAACGAACGCGACGATGCCATCAACGTGATGCGCGAAAGCGCCGAACTGCGGTTGCGTTTCTATACCGGTACGCCGCAGCGGATCGTGTCGCAGTACACCGCCGAAAGCGGCCGCCCGCGCAGTGCACCGCCGGACTGGATGTGGACGCCGATGGTCTGGCAGGACTCGGATACCAGCACCGAGTCGGTCCGTGCGCTGGTCAACGGCATGAGCGAGCGCGCCATCCCATTGGGTGCCGTGTGGCTGGACAACCCCTGGGATGCCGGCAAGGGCAGCTTCGACTTCGACCCGAATCGCTTCGATGATCCCGACGCCCTGATCGAGGAAGTTCATGCCCAAGGCGTGCGCTTCATCGTCTGGATGTCTCCATTCATGACGGGCGACTATGAAAGCTTTGCCGCGGAGCGCGGCTGGCTAGTGACCGGCACGCGTGAAGACGGCAACGACGCCACCTACTACCCCACGCGCGGCATCGACCCGCACCTGGACTTCACGCATCCGGATGCCGTGGACTGGTGGCGTGGGCAGCTGGAGGACCTGATCGCGCGCGGCGTCGATGGCCTCAAGATGGATCGTTGCGAAGAAGACCTTTCGGATAATTCGGTCTGGTTCAACGGTCTGCCGAATCGTGACAATCACAACGGCTACTGCGGTTTGTATCACCGTACCGCCTACGAAGCCTTCATCGATCAGCGGCCGGATGGAGACTTCGTGTTGCTTGCCCGTGGCGGCTGGAGCGGCGGCGCGCAGTGGACAGGTCACTGGGCGGCTGACAATGCCTCCTTGCCGGGCACATTCGGGCTCGCGCAGGCACTGCGCTCCTTGCTGTCGCTGTCTTCGTCCGGCTTCCCGTTCAGTAGCGCGGACATCGGCGGCTACGCCGGAACCCGCCAGGATCTGGGCGAAGACGGCCCCAGGCTCGGCCTGCCGAGCGAGGCCACCTACGTGCGTTGGACCCAGCTCGGTGCACTGAGTCCGGTCATGCAGACCGACGTGCCGCCATGGTGGGTGACGCAGCGCGCAGTCGATATCTACCGCCGCTATGCCGAACTGCACAATCGACTCGTGCCCTACACCGCGCACTACGCCAGGCAGGCCATCGAAACCGGCGTGCCGATCGTGCGCCCGATGGCGTATGCGTTCCCGGACGACGATCAGGCCGCCGACTATGCGGACCAGTACCTTTACGGTGATGACATTCTGGTGTCACCGATCGTCAGCGCCGCTCTGGAACTGTTCGCGGTTGCCAAGCCGGTCTACCTGCCGCCCGGAACCTGGGTGGATTTCTGGACCGGCGACCGTATCGAAGGGCCGCGTGTTCGAACGCGCCTGTATCCCTTGGATGAGATGCCCTTGTACGTGCGCGAAGGCGCGCAGCTTCCGGACGGCGTCTCGGCGGATGCGCTGCCGTAGCCCCAAATAGGTCGTCCGCAATCAGGAGTTGATGGGCGGCAGCAGTCCGGCGCTTCGCGCCAGCACCGCAGCCTCGGCGCGCGAAGACACCGAAAGCTTTGCGTACATTCGTTTCAGATAGGTGTTCACGGTGTTGCGTGAGATCGACAGACGATCCGCGATCGCGTTGGCGGTCAGCCCCAGCGCGACCATTTTCAAGACCTCACGCTCACGCACGGTCAAGCGCATCGCGAGTTCGACTTCCGCTGGTGCCGCGATGTGGTTTTTCACCACATTGGCCGCCATCGGCGACAGCGGAAATTCCCCGCGGTCCAAGGCCAGCAGATGTTCCACCAGCACCCGCCTGGGATCACTTTTCAAAAGGTATCCGGAGGCTCCCGCGCGCAAGGCGGCGCTGATGTGAGCATCGTCGTCATACACCGTAAACACCACACTGCGTGACGACGGCAGGACGGAGCTGAGCAATGAAATCAACTCGAATCCGTCGCCATCCGGAAGCGACAGATCGATGATCGCCAAGGCAGGCGTGTGACTGGCAATGATTTGACGAGCCTCGATGACGGTCCCCGTCATGTGCACAGTCACCCCGGAGAACGCCAGTCTCAATGCGGCTGCAGCCCACTCGCGAGCGTCTGCATGGTCCTCCACGATCATTGCCGTCCTTGGCATGTCGGATTTCCCCAATCGATTCCTCAAGATGCAGAACGCTTGAAAATGACGCCAATTGCGATCTGACACTCACGGCACTTGGTCCCGTGCATGCAGATCATTGCAAGGCTGACTTGAGAATGACTGTATCCGCCAATTTCGTGAGGGCAAGTCGTGCAGCTATCGCAGCCACTTCAGCTTCTCCATAAGAGTTTGACTTGTAACTTATTCAATGCAAAAAGAATTTTTAGAAAGTCGCGAATTACTGACGAAAAGTTATTGAGCTCATGTAAGAAAATGACTACGCAAAAATAATACATTTCAGTAACCAAATTAGGTGACTAATAAACTGGTCGGCCAGAGTGATACTGGATCGAGACTGCTCTGTCTCTGCGGAGAACAAACTAGAACGGGAAGGTTCGATGCCACACCAATATCATCTTGACGAAGAGGCGCATGCGCGATTTGGCTACCCAAAATGGCGAGAGGTATCGGCTCTTTTGGGACTGATTGCAGCTTGGAATGCGCCGATCGCAACGGCGGCTACGGAGCCCGTCATACCAATAGGTGGCGAATTCCAGGTCAACTCCTATACGGAGCACGTGCAGAGCGATCCCGCAGTCGCGGTCAACGGAACCGGTGAGTTCATTATCGTTTGGACCAGCGATGAACAGGACGGCCACTTCGATGGGATTTTCGGGCAACGTTACCGGAGCGACGGTTTGCCCGAGGGCGACGAATTCATCGTCAACGCCACGACCGACGCCTCCGAGTCAGACCCGGGGGTTGCCATGGCGGACAACGGCGACATGGTCGTTGTCTGGCGAAGTAGCGGATCCATCGGAATACGAGCCCAGCGTTTCGCGGCTGACGGAATTGCACTGGGTGCCGAAGCGGTGGTCGACAACACGGGGCAGCCGTGCAACGACGCGGAGGTTTCGATGGACGCTGACGGCAACTATGTCGTTGTTTGGCGTCGCTACGAACCTTCAAACGTGATCTATGGTCGTCGCTTCAACGCAGATGGAACCGTTGCTGGGCCGGAATTTCGAGCGTCCAGCGAAGTGGCCGACGACCAAACTCACCCCGATGTCGCAATGGCCGCCGACGGGAGCTTTGTCGTTACTTGGATGAACGACAATGTTTCAGGCGCGACTGCCGGCGAAATCTTTGCGCGCCGCTTTGACCCCGATGGCGAACCTCTGGGTGATAGTTTCAGAGTGAGCAGCGTGGACAACGGAACTGAACGTAGCCCCTTCGTCGGGATCAATGCCAGCGGACAGTTCGTCATCGCCTGGAAAAGATCGTCGCCCCCGGCGGTCTACGCTCAGCGTTTCGCGGCTGACGGTTCGAAACTGGGCGGAGAGTTTCGCGCCGATGTTCCTGGTGACGGTGATGGGGCGGGCGGCAGTTCATCAGACGTGCTGATGTTTCGTGATGGTGGCTTTCTGATCGTTTGGGACGAGGCCAATATCGACGGAAACGGCGATGCGGTTGTCGCGCAACGCTTCGCCGCCGATGGATCAGCCATCGGGGCGGAGTTATTGGAGCGGACGGACTTCGTAGTGAATACATCTACGGAAGGAGACCAGACCTCACCGATGGTCGCTGGTGATGCCGATGGCGATTTCGTTGTCGTATGGAAAGGCGAAGATCAGGGTGGAGAGTCGGACGGAATTTTTTCTCGACGATACAGTGGCATCGAAGCGGTCGATTTGGCCGTAGTCGTGCAAGATGACACTGATCCGGTGCAGCCAGGGAGCACTTTCGCTTACACGCTCACGGTAACCAACAACCATCCCGTGGACGAGAACCCCGCAGTCGGCATTGCCAACGACGTTCAGTTGAACAGCACGCTTCCGGAGGGAGTCAGCTTCAGCAGAGTTGAAAGCAGCGATTGGTCGTGCACGCAGCAAAACGGCACAGTGAACTGCCTGCATGACGTTCCGCTGATGCCGATGACCTCCGCATCGATAGAGATTGAGGTTCAGGCGCCGGCCAGCAGTGGCACCGTCGCCACGACCGCATTCGTTACCGCCCGGCAGTTCGATGAAAATGAAGCGAATGCGGCAAGTAGCAATAACTTCGACAAGGAAGAAACCACCGTTGCGAGCAGTGCCGATCCCAACCCGTCAGACCCAAACGATTCCAGTGGTGAAGATGATGGCGGCAGCATTGGCGAGTTCGCCTTGATTGGGCTGCTGAGCCTCTTCGGCCTACGTGCGCGAAGGCCTAGTCCGGTGCTTAGCACGAAGCGGCTATCGCGAGATAGCGTTCGTGCAGGACTTCGACTTCGGGCAGCAGAGATGCAATCGCACCGTCATTGATCAGCACGTCATCGGCAATCGCCAATCGTGCTTCGCGCGAAGCTTGGGCGGCGATCATTCGGCTGGCGAGGTTTTCGTCGATGCCGTCGCGCTGAATCAGCCGTTGCAATTGCACTTCTGCTGGCGTGTCCACAACCAGAACACGATCGACCATCGGGTTCTTGCCGCCCTCGGCGAGCAGCGGGATCGAGATCATGCAGTAGGGGGCAGTGGCTGCGGCCTTCCAGGCTCGCATCGCGTCCCGGATTTCGGGGTGGGTGATGCTTTCCAGGCGGCGGCGCGCGGCTTCGTCGCTGAATACGAGTTTGCGTAGCGCGGCGCGGTTCAGTTGGCCATCGATCTCAAGGATTTCCGGCCCGAAGGCTTCCCTGATTTTTGCGAGTGCGGGGGTGCCTGGCGCCACCACGTCTCGCGCGACCTGGTCGGCATCCAGCACGGGAACGCCGAGCGCGCGGAACTGGTGCTCGACGGTAGATTTTCCACTGGCGATGCCGCCGGTCAGTCCAATGCAGAACGTCATATTCGGCCTAGGGCATGACCGGCATCAGAACGTTCCCAAACAACAGCATCACCAGGCCGGCGCCGGCGATGTAGGGGCCGAAGGCGATCGGAATGTTGCGGTCGTGGCGTTTGAAGACCATCAAGGCGATGCCGACGAGGGCGCCAACTACGGAGGACAACAGGATCAAACTGGGCAGTGCGGTCCAGCCAAACCAGGCGCCAAGGGCGCCAAGCAGTTTGAAGTCGCCGTAGCCCATGCCTTCCTTGCCGGTGACGAGACGAAAGGCGTGGAATACCAGCCAAAGCAGGAGGTAGCCGGCCGCGGCGCCAATCACGGCTTCGGACAGCGGGACGTAGGTTTCGCCCACGTTGAGCAGCAGGCCCAGCCAGAGCAGCGGCAGTGTCATGCCATCCGGCAGCAGCTGGGTGCGCCAGTCGATCACCGCCAGCGCGAGCAGCGTCCAGGCCAGCACCAGGGCGCCGGCCAGCGGCAGGCCCCAGCCGAACGTCCAGGCGTATCCGGCGGCCAGCAGGCCGGCAGCCAGCTCGACCAGCGGGTACTGAATCGAAATGGACGTGCCGCATTTTGCGCAGCGGCCTCGCAACAGCAGCCAACTCACAACCGGAATGTTCTGCCAGGCGCGGATTTTGGCGCCGCAGCCAGGGCAGGACGAGGCTGGATGCATCAGGGAGATCGGATCGGCTTCGGTCGGGGTGAGTCCGAGAATGGCGCTGGCTTCCTGTTTCCAGCCGGCTTCCATCATGCGCGGCAGGCGCAGGATCACCACATTCAGAAAGCTGCCGACGAGCAGCCCCAGAATCGCGCAGGCGGTCAGCAACAGCGACGGGCTGTTGCTCAGTAGTTCGATCAGGGCCACTAGATCGCTTGGCCCAGTTTGAAGATCGGCAGATACATGGCGACGACGAGGCCACCCACCAGCACGCCGAGGATCGACATGATCAAGGGCTCCAGCAGGCTGGACAGCGAATCGACCAGCGAATCGACCTCGGCTTCGTAGTATTCGGCCACCTTGGCGCACATCGCATCCAGCGAGCCGGATTCTTCGCCGATGCCCACCATCTGCACGGCCATCGGCGGAAACAGGCCGGTCTGTTGCATGGACCAGTTCAGCTGTGTACCGGACGAAATCTGATCGCGCACCTGGCGGATTGCCTGTTCGAACACGATATTGCCGGAGGCCCGGCCGACCGAATCCATGGCTTCGACCAGTGGAACGCCGGCCGCGAACATCGTCGAAAGCGTGCGGTGATAGCGCGCGACGGCGGACTTGTAGAGGATCGTGCCGATGATCGGCAGGCGCAGAGACAGGCGGTCCAGAAAATTGCGCATCTTGCGCGAGCGTTTCTTGAAATAGAAGAACGCCGTGAACGCGATGCCGATGCCGACCACCATGTAGACACCGTAGGCCTGCACGAATTCGGACAGCCCCACCACGAACTGCGTGAATGCCGGCAGGTCCGCGCCGAAGCCCTGGAACAGACTCTGGAACTGCGGCACGACGAAGTACAGAAGAATGCCGGTGACGACGAAGGCGACGACGATCACAGCCGCCGGATAGGTCAAGGCCTTCTTGACCTTCTTCTTGATCGCCTCGGTCTTCTCCTTGTAGAGGGCGACCTTGTCGAGCAGGGTTTCCAGCGTGCCGGATTTCTCGCCCGCGTCCACCAGGTTGACGAACAGGTCATCGAAGTAGACCGGATGTTTGGCGAGGCTTTCAGCGAATGAGTTGCCGCTTTCGATGCCGCCTTTGATGTCGAGAATCAGCTCGCCCATGCTTGGGTTTTCGTGGCCGCGCCCGACGATCTCCAGCGCCTGCACCAGCGGCAGACCGGCCGCCATCATCGTGGCCATCTGGCGCGCGAAAATCGCAATGTCCTGCGGGGTGATCGCCTTCTTGCGCTTGCCGAACAGGGCGAGCTGCTTGCGCACCCGGATCGGATTGATGCCCTGCTTGCGCAACTGAAGCTTGACGAGATTTTCGTTCGCCGCCTGCGTCTTGCCCTTGACGCGCTCGCCCTTGCGGTCCGTGCCTTCCCAGGCGAATTCATGTTCTTTGACTGCCGCTGTCGCCATCAGTAAAGGCCCCCGCCGTCACTCAGGAATTCGATCATTCAGTCGCTGTTCCGATGCGCGTCTGCGCCCGGCTTGAAGGCGCTCAATCCACGGTTACGCGGTTGGCTTCCTTGAGGTCCATGATACCCGCGCAAACCTTGCGAAGCGCGGACTTGCGCAGATCGGCCACGCCTTCCTTGTCGGCTTGGTCAGCAATCTCGATGGCATTGCCGCCTTCCATGATGATGCGGCCGATGGCCTCAGTCACCGGCATGACTTGGTAGATGCCCATGCGGCCTTTGTAACCGTCCGTGCATTGGTCGCATCCCACGGCTTCAAACAGTGTAAAACCGGGAGCTCGAATCTGTTCCTCGCTCAGGCCTTCACGCAGCAACTCCGCTTCCGGAATCTGCGCGGGCCGGCGGCACACATTGCAGAGTTTGCGCGCTAGGCGCTGCGCGATGATCAATGTGACGGAAGAGGCGATGTTGTAGGCCGGCACGCCCATGTTGAGCAGGCGCGTCAGCGTCTGCGGCGCATCATTGGTGTGCAGCGTCGACAGCACCAAGTGACCCGTCTGCGCCGCCTTGATTGCGATCTCGGCCGTTTCCAGATCACGAATTTCGCCGACCATGATCACGTCCGGATCCTGGCGCAGGAACGACCTCAGCGCCGCCGCAAAGGTCAGTCCCACCTTCGGGTTTACATTGACCTGATTGATGCCTGGCAGGTTGATTTCGGCCGGATCTTCGGCCGTGGAAATATTGCAGTTCTCGGTGTTGAGAATGTTCAGGCCGGTATACAGCGACACCGTCTTGCCGGAACCCGTGGGGCCGGTGACCAGGATCATGCCTTGCGGACGCTCCAGCGCCTTGAGGTACAGCGCCTTCTGGTCCGGCTCGTAGCCCAGCACGTCGATGCCCAGCATCGCACTGCTGGCATCAAGGATACGCATCACGATCTTCTCGCCCCACAGCGTGGGGCAGGTGCTCAAGCGGAAGTCGATGGACTTGTTCGCGGACAGTTTGAGCTTGATGCGTCCGTCCTGCGGGATGCGTCGCTCCGCAAGGTCGAGGCGGGACAAGACCTTCAGACGTGCCGCCAGCCGGCCGCCCATCTGCACCGGCGGATTCGCCACTTCCTTGAGCTGTCCGTCGATGCGGTAGCGCACGCGGTATTTCTTTTCGTAGGGCTCGAAGTGAATGTCCGAAGCACCGCGATTGATCGCGTCGATCAAGACCTTGTTCACGTAGCGGATGATCGGCGCTTCTTCAGTCTCGGCGCGTGTGACATCGTCTTCCTTGCGCTCTTCGGTGCCCTCCGAGATATCCAGCGATTCCAGATCGGTATCGCCCATATCGATGGACGCCGCCTCGGCCGCATTCACCGCCGCGTCCAGCGCCTTGCCGAGTTTGTCGTCCTCCACCACCACGGCTTCGGTCTGCAGACCGGTGGCGAACTTGATTTCATCCAGCGCCGCCAGATTGGTTGGGTCCGCCACCGCCAGGAACAGGCGCTTGCCGCGCTTGAACAACGGTAATGCCCGATGTCGGCGCACCAGCTTTTCACCGATTTCGTTGACCAGTTCCTGGTCGATCTGCAAGACCGAAAGGTCTGCCAGCGGCGCACCGAATTCCTGGCTACCACGCCGGGCAATGTCCGCCGCCTTCACCAGCTTTTGTTCGACCAGCAGGGATACGAACGGCGTGTTCGCTTTCAGCGCCTTTTGGTGCAAGTCCTTTGCGCTGTCTTCTGTCAACAGCTTGTCTGCCACCAGGCGCCGTGCCAGACCGCCCATGTGGCTGCCGCCGCCGATGCTTTGTGGGTTGATCGCCATGTCGAAGAAAGAATGAGGTCCGTGGGATCCGGGTTGGATACGGCAACGCTACGCCAAATGGGCTGGTTTAGGCTATGGCCGTGAATGCCGCCTCGTCGGCCCCGCCGAGTCTGGCGCCGACACTAATCCGGGGTTTCAAGCCTTGGGCCGGAGGCTCCGAAAGCCCCCGGTTGCTTGATATTCCCGGCGATGTCCCACTTGTGTCTCCAGAAGGCCTACCAGAACGTCTGGATTCCGAACTGCGCAAAGGCCGGGTCGCGAGTCACCAGCGTCAAAGCCTCCAATGCGCTTTGGGCGGCGAGGAGGCGGTCAAACGGATCGCGGTGAGTTACGGCATAGCCGCCAGCCTTCAGACAATGAAAATGTGTGATCGGCAGATGTTGAAAGCCGTCGGCGGCTACCAGCTCGTCGAAACGGCTGACGGCCTCCGCCGCTCCATCCAATTTGCCCAAGCGGTGTTTCACCGCAATCTCCAGAGCACTGACGGCGCTGACGTAGACCGGACGAGTTTCGTCCGCGATGGTGTCGCGGACCTTGGCGGGCAAGCGCGGATCGTCGGTGAACCACCAAAGCAGGGCATGCGTGTCCAGCAACAGGCTCACGTTTCCGGCTCCCAGGCCTCGAGTTCCTCGTCCGGAAGTGGGTCAAAGAATGCGTCGCCTACTTTCCCGGCCAGCCTGCCGGGCCGCCGCTTGCTTTCGGGCGGCGCCAGCGGCACCAGCCGCGCGTAAGGCTTGCCTGCCTTGGCCAGAATGATCTCTTGGCCGGCGTGCGCCTGCTCCAGCAGGCGCGAGAACTGCGTCTTCGCTTGATGGACATTGACGATTACCGCCATGGTGGGTTTCCATATGGACTAAGTCATGGGACTTGACTATAACATCGGCCCGGTAGGGGCTGAGTAAAATGGGGACCGTAGAAACAAAAAAAGGGGACGGATTTATTTAATACTAAAGCCGTAGATTCAGTAAAAAGGGGACAGATTTATTTAATGCCTCAAAAGCCATAGGCTTGCGGCGGGCAGTTTAGAAATTGGGAGGCCACATGCCGCGAATGGGACGGGTGGTCGTGGAGGGCTATCCACATCACGTCGTACAGCGTGGGCACAACCGGCAAGTGGTGTTCGCGGCGCCGGAGGATTTCGAGCGCTACCTGAGCGATATCCGTGAACTCAAGGAGACGTTCGGCATTTGGCTGTACGCCTACTGCTTGATGGCCAATCACGTGCACCTGCTGCTGGGGCCACGCGACGGCGCATCGTCCTTGGGCTCATTCATGAAAGCCCTGGCCGCGCGAGCAACCCGTTACCGCAATCGGCTGGAAGGACGCTCCGGTACGCTTTGGGAAAGCCGCTACAAGTCGAGTGTGGTTCAGGCCGACACCTACTTGCTGGCCTGTTGCCGCTATATCGAACTCAACCCAGTGCGTGCCCGCATGGTTGCTGATCCGGCAGCCTATGCGTGGTCGAGCGCACGGGCGCGGCTGGGTCAAGTCGCCGATGATCTTCTGGACTGGGATCCCAGCTATCTTTCACTCGGCCGGAGCGAAGCCGAACGCAGGCAGGCGTACGCACGGTACTTGAAGGACGCCATTCCGGTCGGAGAATGGACCTTGATCCGCGAATCCCTGCAGCGTGGCCAGCTCACCGGTACGAGTCGGTTCGTTGATGAGATGGAGAAGATTGCCGGCATCCGCCTTGAGCACCGAGGGCGGGGTCGGCCCAGGAAGCAAGCTGATCACGGCGAGTTTAAATAAATCTGTCCCGTTTTCCGGTCCCCTTTTCCGGTTTCCGCTGCGTTTCTGCGTTTCCGTCCCCGATCGATGGCTTGTAATTCATATTTATTGTCCATACAGTAATTTGCGTGAAAATCGAGTTCGACTCTGAGAAACGGAACAAGACACTGGCCGAACGCGGCCTAGACTTCGCACGAACCGGCGAGATTTTCGCGGGACATCACCTCACCGCGCCCGATCTGCGGGAGGCCTACGGCGAAGATCGATAGTCACGGTCGGCCTGTTGGATCAACGCATGGTCGTATTGGTCTGGACACCGCGCGGCGAGGTTCGTCGCATCATCAGCATGAGGAAAGCCAATGAACGCGAACAAACACGCTACCGGCAAAAACTGGGTTGACCCTGACGACGCGCCCGAACTCACGGACGACTTCTTCGATCGCGCCGATGAATACAAGGGGGGCGCACTGGTCAAACGCGGTCGCCCGAAATCAGACGTGACCAAGGAGCGCATCACCATTCGCCTGTCGCCGGATGTGCTCAGCTCGTTCCGCGCAACCGGCAGTGGCTGGCAAACACGCGTCGACGCCGCGTTGCGTGACTGGCTGGAACAGCATTCTGCGAAGTGAGTCGGCTGGGGCGACGGGACATTCGCGGGCGACATATACGGCGCGGTTTAGTGAACAGAGCAACGTGTCATCGTAAACAAGAACGCTTTCGCTCCAGTGGTTTAAATAAATCTGTCCCCTTTTCCCGTGGTCCCCTTTTCCCGTGCGCTCCTTGCGATTTCGTACGTAAAACCGTACGCTCAATTCTGAATACTTGGAGCTTGAGATGAGCACGCTGACTGCCAGCGAAGCCCGTGCGAACTTCTACCGGCTGATCGACGAAGCGGCCGTTTCGCATGAGCCAGTCCACATCACGGGCAAGCGCAACAACGCTGTGCTGCTGTCCGAATCGGATTGGAAGGCGGTTCAGGAGACCCTATATCTGCTCGGCGTCCCCGGTATGCGCGAATCCATTCAGGAAGGAATGGCGACACCCCTCGATGAATGTGATCGAGAGTTGGACTGGTGACGTGGCAACTGGCCTACACCAAGCAGGCCAAGAAGGACGCCAGAAAGCTCACCGCTTCCGGGCTCAAGCAGAAAGCCGGGGAGCTGCTCGACATCCTTGCCGAAGACCCGTTCAGGAATCCGCCAAGCTACGAGAAGCTCGTGGGTGATCTGTCGGGCGCCTACTCGCGGCGCATCAACATTCAGCATCGTCTCGTATACCAAGTCCTTGAAGAAGCGCGGGTTGTCAAGGTGCTGAGAATGTGGACGCACTACGAATGATCGGCATCAAGCGCAAGAAATCAAGACCTGGCCCGAAAGCATTCCCCCCCAGCGGGTTTAAATAAATCTGTCCCCTTTTACTCGTGAATGCAATGATCAGTGCCGACCTCGGGAAACAACTTGAAGGCTACGTTCAGAAGCTCGTGGAATCAGGCCGCTACGGCTCGAAGAGTGAAGTCCTGAGAGAGGGGGTTCGCTTGATACAAGATCGCGAAGCCCGGCTGGCGGCGCTGGACGCCTCCATTACGCGCGGCGTTGCCGATGCTGATTCGGGTCGGACCCAACCTGCTGAAGAAGTGTTTAGTCGGTTGGCGGAAAAGTACGGCGCGTGAGGGTCCGTATTACGGCGGAGGCCCAGACCAATCTGGAAGGCATCGCCGACTATACATTGCCCAGGACAACCCGCTGAGGGCTTTGACTCTTGTGCAGGAGCTACGCGACAAGTGCCTCAGCTTGGCAGATGCGCCGCTGGCGTTTCCCCTGGTACCCCGCTACGAGAGGTTCGGTGTCCGTCGCCGAGTGCATGGTAGCTATCTGATCTTTTATCGCGTCGAGGCAGAAGGGGTGGTGGTTGTACTGCACATCCTTCACGGCGCGACGGACTACGCAGGTCTCTTGTTCGAACCCTGATGTGGTGGCAAGGAGCAAGTCCCGTCCTCACGCACTACGAATGACCGGCGTCACGCGTGAGGAACACGGTTCGAGCGGAGAGCTTTGGGTCGGGTGGGTTTGATCGATTCGGGTTTAAATAAATCTGTCCCCTTATACTGTCCCTTTTACTCACGGTCTACTCAGTGTCGACCAAGTCCAGCCGACGCTCGATGCGATCGACGCGCTCGTCGATACGATCGATTCGGCGACTCATTGAGGCATACTGCTCTTCGAGATGCCCAACCCGTACGCGCAACTCCGACACCGTCGCATCCGTCCGGTCCACAACTGAACGGATGTACCTGAGGTGTTCCAGCACCAAGTTTGGTGTTTCGACCTTGCTCATGTTGAAATCCTAGCAGATGCCACTCGGCGACGTGGCATCAGGCTGGCGCGCCCAGACACTGATTGATGCAGAAAATAAAGAAAGGCCGCGCGAGGCGGCCTTTCCAGATGTTGCGTGTTGCGGGGAAATTGGGGTCTGTTCCCTATTTCCCTATTTCCCTATTTCCCTTATCGACAAGAGCCGGGGAGATACTTGGCGGGAACAGTTCCCGGGTTACAATCAAAGCCAGAGACTTGGGTCGGAATGCTTGCGACGGTAAGAGTAGCGCCGGCATTGTCAACCGGTGTAAGTGTGATTGTTTGGCCGTCAGTGATGCCGCTGATGCCACGAACCGCAACTGTGATGGCACCATCCGCGTCGGTTGTGACGCTTTGCACATACTGGGTCGGCTCGCTGCCAGCTGCACCGGTGATGTTCACCTCACACCCCCATCCGTTCGCTCCAGGAGTGTCGCCCGCATTGGCGGTCTGATACACCTCCGCTATGGTTGTGCGGCATTGGCTCGCGGCAAGGATTCCTTCAGAAACCTTGGAGCGACTGATGTAGTCCTGATAAGCAGGCAACGCAATCGCCGCCAAAATGCCAATGATCGCCACGACGATCATCAGTTCGATAAGGGTAAAGCCCTGCTGCTGAGTCTTCATTGAGAGTCTCCCGATTTCTGGTTGATGCGGATTGAAGGCCGCTCAGGTTTGGACTCAGCACGTGCCGTACCAGTTTGGCCTGCTAGTGAAATCAAGCGGTTATGGTTTCATGCGAAAAATTGCTCACCGGCGGCAAGTCAGGCCGCGTCTTGTACTGACAATTTTTGTCACTTAAGGGAAAAAAGAAGACAGATTTATTTATGGTTTTATCCGTGCGCGGCCACCTTGCCGCAAACGGGGCAGATTTGTTTGCTTGGGCATTGCAAACGCCACCTCCGGGCGGCGTTTCCTTTTTGCGGCGTGGCGGCTTGGCCGCAACCCATACTGAGAATCCCGAACTTCGTTCGGACTATGGCCGGAAAGCTGGGGATGGACGCCCCAGTCAGTCACCCAAGTTCCATGAACATTGAGGAAACCAGTCGGCCTGCTGGCACGGACGCCATGGCACAAGCCCACATACCCACCTCCATTGCGCCGCTCGATTCGGCGGCGATTTCGGCGGTTCTGTCCGCCAATGCGGATCTGCGGCTGGCGATCCTGTTCGGTTCGGCGGCGGCCGGGCGCTTGGGGGCGACGAGTGATGTCGATATGGCGGGAAAAGGGGACAGATTTATTTTCTGGACCTGAACGCATAGACTTCCGTCCAGACAGCGCAGGTCAGGAGGCGACATGCCGCGAATGGGCCGGGTGGTCGTCGAGGGCTATCCGCATCACGTCGTCCAGCGGGGGCACAACCGGCAGGTGGTGTTCGTGCCCCCCGGCCTTTGAGTACACGCGTCAAGACGCAGGTGTAGCCGTGTTGTCGTACTACGCTCTCCGTAGTACGCTCTTGGCATGATCAAGTCCTGGGCGAACTCCGCAACCCGCAAGTTCGCCGAGCAAGGCAAATCGAAATTTTCGGGCCTGGACGAGGACGCGGCGATCGAATTACTGGCCGCACTCGAAGCGGCCGAAGCGCTGAGCAATCTCAGCCCATTGAAGTCGGTCGGCTTGCATAAGCTCACAGGAGATCGCAAAAACCAATGGGCCATGACGATCAACGGCCCCTGGCGGATTTGTTTTCGCTTCGAAGACGGGCATGCCTGGGATGTCGAGATCGTTGACTATCACTGAGGAATCCAATGATCGCCGTACACCCTGGCCGCATTCTCAAGCGTGAACTGGCCGCACGCGAACTATCCGCCAACCGTCTGGCTTTGGCACTGCATCTGCCATCCGGGCGGATCACTGAAATCCTCGGAGGCAAGCGGGGCATCTCACCGGATACAGCGCTACGCCTAGGCCGCTACTTCGGCAACGACCCTCGATTCTGGCTCAATTTGCAGACCAGCTATGAACTCGCCGAGGAGGTGCGGCGCAACGGCAAGCGCGTCGAAATGGAAGTCACTCCCGCAGAGAATCTTGCGGCATAAGAGAGGAAAAGGGGACATTGCGCCAGGCAAAGCCTGGAGGAGAGGGAAGCTGAGGGAGAGAATCTGAAGCGGAAATCTCCTTGAGGGATCCAGTCGGGTGGAAGTCCCGACCCGGCAAAGGCTAGCCACCGGCCGGTACCGAGTCTT